>JBFIJJ010000212.1:0-4112 GCA_041600795.1 Methylophagaceae bacterium
CATTGTTAATGGAGTATCTGCATTTTTAGGCTGAAAGCTCAACATACGCAACAACGTCATTTCAAATCCACTTTTAGGATCTGCAGCATAGGCCAAATCACGCTTACCATTGAGGGCAATCTGATAAAACAGTTGTATCAATTCAGGCGAGGTGCGTTGACCAAATTCAGCCAATTTCTCGTAGTTGAGTTCATCTGGGAACTCGACATTAGGCACAAGTTGGATGGTATTGATACGCTGCAACAATGTTAAAAGATCATTGAGGGCTTTATTAAAATCACGTCCTTGAACGGATAGCTCATTAGCTTGTTCAAGCAGTGTTTTGCCATTTTGTCCAAGTAAAGCTTCAATTAATGTATAAAGCTGATCTTGGCTAATGCTGCCTAACATTTGATCGATTTGGGCGGTAGTGACATCACCTGCACCAAATGAGATAGCTTGATCTAACAAACTGAGGGCATCCCGCATACTGCCATCGGCAGCACGAGCAATATTGATCAAGGCATTTTGTTCAAATGAAATAGCTTCATTTTGCAGAATAAAGGCTAAATGTTCAGAAATTTGCTGAAGATCAAGTCGACGTAAATTAAATTGCAAACAGCGAGATAAGATAGTGACAGGTAATTTCTGAGGATCAGTTGTTGCGAACAAGAATTTGACGTGTGGCGGCGGCTCTTCAAGCGTTTTAAGCAAGGCATTAAAACTACTGGTCGATAGCATGTGAACTTCGTCAATCAAGTAGACTTTATAGCGGCCACGACTTGGCGCATATTGCACATTGTCTAAAAGCTCACGAGTATCATCTACTTTTGTACGTGAGGCAGCATCGACTTCAATAAGATCAACAAAACGACCTGAATCTACTTCAACACAGCTTTGACATTCGCCACAGGGCGTAGAGCTAACACCTTGTTCACAGTTCAGTGATTTAGCAAAAATGCGTGCCAGCGTCGTTTTACCTACACCGCGCGTACCTGAAAATAAGAATGCATGATGGAGACGGTTTTGATCTAAACCGTTGATAAGAGCACGTAGGACATGTTGTTGTCCAACAACGTCAGAAAAAGCTTTAGGTCGCCATTTTCGGGCCAGAACCAAATAACTCATGTGATTGCGCGATACCTATCAAATGATGTTGGGCGATGACCCACACCAGCCAAATCTCGGCGCACGAGTCCGAAGGTTCCGCTGCTCCCTTCCGGGCCTGACGGGCTGACCAACATATCGTCGCGAGGAGACCAGTGCAGGTCACCATAGAACAGATAATTCTAAGCGCTTTCGTGATTTATTGCCATTATTAATGACGGTATATTAATTTTTATAGCGTGTTCAGAGTCTTAATTTAGTTATTCATGTTACCTATAAAAAATTATTTTTCATGCTTAATAATGATCATATTTTATGCGGGTTTTAGACCGTTTTTAATAAAAAATAATGTCGGTAAATATGGTGGTAATTAAAAAACAATGTGATTTAATATAACAATAAGCATCTGATTTACTTGTTGATAATGGTGAATTACTTAAGTAATATCCGATTGGATATAGTCAACCATAACAAAAAAACTATGACTATATTTGGAGAGGGAATACTGCAATGAAAGACGTCAAACGTTGGCTGGATAATTTTGTCATAAAACTGAGTATTAATTCAAAACCTGTAGCAGGTAGGTTGCGTAAAAATTCTGGAAACGTTATCAGCTTCCTTACATTTTCTTCTCAATACAAGGCAACAAGAGAGCTAATCGAATTAAGGGCGCGTGTTTATGATGATGTACCAGAGGGGCGCATCATCACTGACGCGAATACCATAATTATTGATGTCAATCCTGCTTTTTCCAAAATCACAGGCTATAGTCGTGAAGAAATAATTGGTAAAACGCCAAAAATATTAAGCTCCGGTTTACAAAGCAAAACTTTCTACGCGTTGATGTGGCGCTCACTTCAAGAGCAAGGTCATTGGCAGGGTGAGGTGTGGAATCGGAAGAAAAATGGTGATATCTACGCCGAACGATTAAATATTGTTGCCTTCTACGATCAACATCACTCAGTAAGCCATTATGTTGGGTTATTATCAGATATAACAAGCAACAAACGACAACAAGAGCAACTTGATATGCTTGCCCATTATGATGTATTGACCCAACTACCCAATAGGGCATTAATAGTTGATCGATTTAAGCAAGCAATGGCACAAGCAAAACGCTCACAAACTCAACTTGCCGTTTGTTTTCTGGACTTAGATAATTTTAAACCTATCAACGATAGTTATGGACATCATGTCGGTGACTCAATATTGATCGAAATCTCACGTCGAATGACACACAACATTAGGGAATCTGATACCGTATCGCGTCAAGGTGGTGATGAGTTTGCCTTGTTATTAACCGATATTGATTCCTTCGCTCACTGTGAGCAGAGTCTACGAAGAATACTTGATGCTATCTCGCAGCCTGTTGTAATAGATGATATTTCACACACTATTTCTGCTTCAATTGGGGTCACCATGTATCCAGCAGACAGTGATGACTTTGATACGTTATTACGGCATGCGGATCATGCTATGTATGAAGCGAAACAGTCAGGTCGAAATCGCTATCAACTCTATAATGTTGAACAAGATCAGTTGATTGTATTTAAACATCATCGTTTACTGGAAATTGAGCAAGCATTGTTGAATGGTGAATTCCAACTTTATTATCAACCTAAAGTTAACATGTTGACTGGAGATGTTTTTGGGGTTGAAGCACTTTTGCGTTGGAATCATCCAGAGCAAGGCATTCTTTTACCGGTTGATTTTCTGCCTATTATTGCTGGTACGGCATTAGAAAAAAAGTTGGGTGACTGGGTTATTGAATATGCCGTTAAGCAATTAAATGAATGGCAAGAAATAGAGCTCCGACCAGAAGTTAGTATTAATATTTCTTCGAATCATCTGTTATCGAGCTCCTTCTTTGATAACTTAAAATGGGTCTTAAATGAACACCCTTTGATTAAGCCCAACGCTATCCAGTTAGAAATATTAGAGAGTAGTGCCTTGGGTGATTTAAAGGCTATTCATGACGTACTGGAACGTTGTATATCTGAATTAGGTATCAGTGCTGCTTTGGATGATTTTGGAACCGGCTATTCATCGCTCACGCATTTAAGAGCATTGCCCGCTAATATAATTAAAATTGATCAAAGTTTCGTACGAGACTTATTAGATGATCCCCATGATTATTCAATTATTGATGGTGTGATTGGATTGGCAGAAGCGTTTCGTCGAGAAGTTATTGCAGAAGGTGTTGAAACAACTGAACAAGGCCTTATGTTGATTGTGATGGGCTGTTTGCAAGCTCAAGGTTATGTTATTGCTAAACCGATGCCAGCAGATGAATTTCCTCGGTGGCTTCAAAATTATCGTCCTAATCAAGAGTGGTTAGAGTGTGCTGATAGGCAATTCTCGCCCAAAGAAAAACAATTAAAATTACTTAAATTGGCAACATCACATTGGCATAATAAATTTGTAGAATACATTAAATCGCCTCAAGACAGTGCTCTCGCACCTCCGATTATGGATATCAGAAAATGTCATTGTGGCACCTGCATTACATGGTTAAAACAAGAGAAATTACTGAAAAAAGGTAGCATGGTATTTCTTAAACAGCTACATGAAACATTCCATCAAATTGCGGACTCAATATTTCATCACTACCAACAGAATGATCTTCAAACTGCAAGGGCAGAATTGCATGAACTGCAACAAGCATTTTTTATTATGCATTCAACGGTGGAACAATATAAAACTGTAACGTGAGTGTATTAGCTGGGGTTTAGAATTGTATTGAGTGATTCGATATAGTGAAGCCATTATAGAAAATAATGGCGGAGAGCGAGGGATTCGAACCCTCGATAGGGATTAACCTATACACACTTTCCAGGCGTGCGCCTTCGGCCGCTCGGCCAGCTCTCCTAATTTGGGTTGTGAAGGTTACATTAGTTAGACGATTCTGACAAACTAGTTGCTTCAACAGCTTCAACAGCTTCAACAGCTTCAACAGCTTCAACAGCTTCAACAGCTTCAACAGCTTCAACAGCTTCAACAGCTTCAACAGCTTCAACAGCTTCAAC
>JBFIJJ010000213.1:0-4078 GCA_041600795.1 Methylophagaceae bacterium
GGCACTGGATTGATTGCTATGTATTTATGGGAAGGCATTATTGTTCGTATAGGAGATTCAGATCAATCACTTATATTCTGGTATTTACCTATTTTGTTTATTGGCTTTTTTAGTTTAGGTTCAGGCATTGTTTTATTTATAAGTGCTTACAAAAAAATCAAAACTAAATCTAAATATTCATAACCAAGCTAACAACAAGGACAGTAATTTCGTATTAAAAAAAACAAAAAACATAAACCTGATAGAGTAAGTTCTATTAAGGAAAGAGTTGAGCTGAAAAGTACAACAAACTAACCATTTATATTTTCTGGCAAAAGGTTTATCGACAAAGCAGCGATTATCTTATTAGTGTGTTGTAGTCTCGCATCTTACTCACGTCATATCTGAATGTAACTAATGAAACATAGCATTATCTACATTGAGCCACACGAAATTTTTATGTTTTATTAGAGGAAGATAGATGATGAATGATTCAATTACGACAGTAATGAGAAAGGGTTTTGCAAAAATACTCACACTGATCTTTTTGGGATTAGCTGTTGTTATTGTCGGCTCACTACTTATTCATATTGCGGAAGGAATAGTCTCTAAAGCAAATATCACCGAGGTTTTTCTCAGTAGTATAAATACTGGCATTATTGCCTTAGCTGTCTTTGAGTTGGCTTTGATTATAAATAAAGAATATTCAGGCCCAATCTATGATGGTGAGAAAGATGCTGTCGCCAGCTTAAGGGGAACGCTACCTAGATTTATCGGAACTGTTTGCGTCGCTTTATCTCTAGAAGGGTTGATTATGGTTATTAAATATAGTCAATTGGATCTGGCCGGTAATTTATACTATCCAGTAGCTATCATTATCAGTACGGCATTTCTTTTATCTGCATTAGGTCTTTTCATATACTTAACAGATAAACCCAGTTAAACCTTAGGTTGTGGAACGTCTTTCCCTAGATACAAGCCGCAATTACTGGCATTAAGGAAAAGACATCTAAAACTCGAAACATATAAAGTCCTAATTCTGTACGGTTCACAGATATAGCTTCACCATTTTCCGCCAATAATAACCTTGATGTGCCCGCCCTTCCCATTGATGCAAAGCATGCCAAATTCCTTTATCCCACAAAATTTGAGACAGTTCTAAGTTATTCTGAAGAAAAGGATCTTGATCGCCTATTGTCAGAACAATATCCATCTTTCGAATAGCGTTTAACTTTAGATCATCTTCTAAGCTGGGTAAAAAATGAGAAGGAGAATGAAAGTAAATATTGTCATCATAATAACCATCAAACAGGTTATTAAAACATTCGACACTATGCGTTAAATCATAGCGCCCCGAGAAGGCACAGAGTTTGACAAATAAGTCGGGATGACGAAATGCGATATTGGCTGCATTAAAGGCGCCCAAACTACAGCCATGTGATATACGGTTTGGATTATCATTTTTACTATCCATAAACGGTATAACTTCCTCAAGGATGTATTCTTCGTACAAAATATGCCGTTGAATTCGCTCGGCTGGATGACGCCAGTCGCAGTAGAATGTTTCTCTATCAATACTATCAACACAGAATAATTGCAGATGTCCTTGCTCTATCTTGTCTGCAATTTGATTGACCATGCGTAGGTTTTCATACTCGTAAAAAGCACCGTATCGTGTTGGAAACACTAATACTTTTGTCCCTGTGTGACCAAATACGAGTAGTTCCATGTCTCTATCTAGTCGTTCACTGTACCAACGGTGATATTCTCGGTTCATTACCCACCTAATCGTTTAAAAATCTACATGTTATAAATCTGCAAAAAAGTGAGAGAGTTCTGTCAGCAAAGCTGCTTGTTCTTTTTTGTGATTTGGATAATCACTATGGCCTTTTTCTAATACAAACAATGCCTTATCCGATGCTAAATTGTTATAAATTGAGAATTGTCCTGGTGGTGCTACAACAGGATCTGCCAAGGCTGCTGCTATATGAACAGGAATAGCAGCATAACTTGCTGCAATGGCAGCATCATAATAATGTAAGGTTTCTAAAATCTCTGGGTACTGCTTATAAAAATTTTGGACTGCATTTGCACTTCCCCATGATGGTAATTTCAATCTTAATGGTTGATTGCCAAAGGTTGGCACTTGTAAATGTGCTTTTTTAATTCGCTTATCCCAAGGTAATGCAAGCGCTCCAAGACCACCACTAAAACTGATGCCCATAAACCCAATATGTTCTCTGACTGAAGGAAATAATTCTTCAGCCGCACTCACGGCCATCCATGTATCTTCCACACAACCGCGAATGATGTATTGGTCTTTATCGTGAATGTTGTATAGCACATGGTAACGAGGATCTTCTGGTAAGCCTGATCTTCGGCTACGTGAAATACCGCGATAGCAAATAAATAAATAGGCACAGTCTAATAACGGAACATTAGCACTCGGTTCCTCACAGCCACCATAACCGTGGCCAACAATCACGACTCGACGAATTGGCTTTGATGTTGGGATCAGTGCCCAACCATAAATGCTGGTGTTATCTGTTGATTGAAAACTAAGGTCGTGAAGCTGAAAATCACCTACGTTACGACCGGTGTAATCAAGCCTGGGTGATGTTGCTAAATGTTGTGTTTGTTCAAAGTTTGTTTGCCAAAACAGTGAAAAATTGTCAGGCGCTTTGGGTATATCAACTTCTAATAATGCTGAAAAGGTATAACCATAGCTCGGGTCGAACTGTTGCATATAAATTTAATTCCAGATTTAACAACATGCCACAATCATAATTACACTATGGCATAGCACACAATTATGACTATATACGACCAGACTAATCAATGATACTAAAGCATTACGCTTAATTACTCTGCGTATATTGGTCAAAGCTTGGAGTAGCACTTAGTCTTTAAGTAAATGAAGCGATTGTTATAGCTGTTCTAACACTGACAACTAATTCACTGCCAACAGATGAGACACTATCAGTTGCACTGAACGTTGATTGCGAAATTCATTCACGGATAGACGATATACAAGCAAGGCTTCACCGCCCTGCTTTAGCCATTCTGGTTGTTGTTGGCTAAAGGCCATTGCAACAACATGCTGATATTGGCTTAGTTGAATATTTAATCGTAAATGATCACCCTGTTGGCCCACGGTACGTATCTCGTTGATAGTAAACCGTCCGTGGAATTGTGGTTCAGGAAAGCCTTGCCCCCAAGGTGCAGCGTTGGCTAATAAAGTGGCAATATTGATGTTAATCTCATCTGATTTAAGTTCACCATCCGATGTGATGGTTTGTTGTAATAATTCAGGCCCAACCTGTGACTGCAATACAGCTATAAAACACTGCTCAAATTCAGCTAAATCATCTTGTTTAATGGTTAAACCTGCGGCCATGCTATGACCACCAAAGCGTGACAATAATGTTGGGTTTTGACTGGCAATTAAGGCAAGTACATCGCGGATATGCACTCCGGGAATAGAACGAGCAGATCCTTTAATCTCACCCTGCTCACCCGGTGCAAATGCGATCACTGGTCGATGTTGTCGTTCTTTGATGCGTGATGCTAATAATCCAACCACACCTTGATGCCAACTCTGATCAAACAGACAATAACCTAAGGGTGAGTCATCATCAGAAAAATGCATTTTTTCTAACATTTGCAACGCATGATCTTGCATCTCTTTTTCAACAGCGCGCCGTTCTAAATTAATATTGTCTAACTCTTGAGCAGCCATTAACGCTTGTGCTGGATCATCGGTTAATAAGGTATTAATTCCTAACCCCATATCTTCCATTCGTCCCGCAGCATTGAGTCTGGGTGCGATAGCAAAACCAAGATCAGATGTGGATAATTGACTTAATTCTCTACCGGCAACGCGTGCTAAAGCAGTGATGCCTGCACAGCCTAAGTTTCGACGAATGCGTGCCATACCTAAGTTCACAAAGGTACGGTTAAGTTGATCAAGGCAGACAACATCCGCAACGGTGCCCAATGCAACCAGATCGATTAGGTCTACAAGTTTTGGTTCATCAATCGCCTGTTGTACAAACCAGTGTTGCTGTCTTAAATACTGACGTAAGCCCATCAGGACATA
>JBFIJJ010000214.1:0-4036 GCA_041600795.1 Methylophagaceae bacterium
AACGCAGGTATGACCATTACCGAAAGTTTTGCCATGCTCCCAACGGCAGCCGTCAGTGGTTTCTATTTCGCTCATCCTGAATCACGTTATTTTGGCTTGGGTAAAATCGATCAGGATCAAGTTGAAGATTATGCTGCCCGTAAAGGCTGGTCGATCGACGTTGCAGAACGTTGGTTATCACCAGCGCTGTCATATGATGGGGATGACTAAAATGGATGATGCAATTATAGAATTACAGATGAAAGTGTCATTTCAAGATAGTTTGCTTGAAGAGCTGAATCAGGTAATTGTTGATCAACAAGATCAACTATCGCGCTTGGAATTAGCCATTGAAACCTTGAAAGTGCAGATGCATACAATGCAAACATCCATGCATCAAGAAAATAGTCAGCAACATGAAATTCCACCACATTATTGAGGGATTAACTTAGGCTGGATCTGGAAAATCAAGTTGGCTTCTCCTTTGACGTGTAAGTTCTAACGTTCATTTTTTGCGTGGCCAAAAAACGAACCAAAAAAGGCCAGCCCATGCTTGCCCTAACGGGTTCCCCTGCGCTTCTCAGAATTGAATGAAATACTGCGAAACTCGCTGCGCTCAAACACCGCAGTATTTGATCATTCAATTCTTCCGATGCTCGGCTTCGCATAAGGGCATCGGAGGGTATGTCATTAAAGGTAACTGAGACTCTGAGTCTTCCATCAAATCGTTTAGTTCTTGGAAAATAGGCGATAAGGGTGCCCTTTTGTTTGGTTCGTTTATTTTGGGCAAACAAAATAAATGAACGCCAAGCGGCAGCGACAAGCATCTAACTAAAAAAACAAACTATAAGAAAAAATAAGCCTAACTAACAGAGATGTGAGATTATTTCATGCTCGAAAGTGATGAATGGACATAGCTACCAATATCAAGTTGGCTGACCCCTTGATTTTCCTGAAGTGATTACCTCACCATTAACTTCTAATTGCAGCAATCTGTTTTCAAGAAAAATACTGGCTATTCTTGCTTTGTAAAAATAAATTTTTGCATTTTTATCGTTAAGTAATTCAAGTTGCTCTGTATTGAAACCATTCAGACAATCGCCACCACGACTAGGTTTTATTCTGCATGTGAATTTAGTTTTAATTGCATCATTAGAAAGAGACAGGGTTCTATCTATTTTTCTTGTCTTAGAGTTAATAGATAAGGTGCCTTGCATGACTGAAGCTGATGAAAAGTCAGGTATCGTCAGAAACCAAACACTAGAATCATTCAATATGGCGAGGACTAACATAGCTATAAACAACAGCCAGGCCGAAAATTTACGATAGCGAGGAGACGAGGTTGCGTATTTTGTCTGGTTTGATCCCAGAACACTGATATGGCGATCAGAATTAGTCATAGTTAGTTCATCCTTGATACTAGTACTTTAACTTTACTTTGAGTGTATTATTTGTCAATAGAAGTTTATTAATCACATGGATTAAGTGGGATAGGATAAATCATGATTTCAGGGAAGAAGAAAATCGCATTACTTACAACGTTGTCGTTGATGTTACTGTTGGTTGGAATGATTATAGGTATTGCTGTAGCAAGGCCTTATTTTCTTTCAACGAACATGCTTGATTTGACTATAAGTAAAGTACTTCAAGTAAACTCATATGCCAAAGACTTCGGTGATATTGATCCTGAATTAGCGAAGCGTCAAATACTGCTTGATTTAGAATTGAACCTCAGCAAATTAAAGCTCTTGAGCAACAAAGCGACAACTGCACAAAAAGAGAAAATTTGTCAGCAACTAGGCGTAATAGCAGAGAATAAACAATCACTGATTAATTTGGCAAATCAAATGGAAGATGCTGATGTTCATGTTTCCAGATTGAATCGATTTCTCAACGAGCTGACCGAATGCGATCAATGACCGCTTTTGGCACAAACCTGACCAACCAGACACTATCGATGCCTTGTTGTTAAGTCTGTTAGATTAAGTCTTGAAATCAGAGTCATTCATTAGCTGAGCTAGGTCTATAATACCTTCTAAATATTCATATAGAAGAGCATCTTTTTCACTCAGACAGACTACATATTTTTATGGATAACTATTTTAATATTCAGTTGCTAAAACAATGCTGACTCAACGCCAATGTGTTTTCTTAAAAGGTGATCTTGACTGGTGTCACAGTTCGGCTCGCACCTTATTGGCAGGCTTTGATAATGACAACATTATTTATTTATCAGAACATGCCGAGCCGGATTCTGTTTATCAAACCATCACTCAAAAACAAGCCCAAAAGCAATTAGGCAAAGAATTCGACGCAGTTGTTTTTGATGCGACGGATGGGTTTAATGCCGATAGTTTTGGGGCCATTGTTGGTACAATTAAGGCTGGTGGCGCTTTATTAGTCTTGTTGCCTGTCACTATGCCTGAGTCTTTATGGCTAAAGCGGTTTAGTCAGATTGCCGAAATGTTTTGTTCACAGCATGAATCTATGCAAAGCATTCAGCAAGGCGATGATCTGCCTACACTGACGGTTCCACGCCTAAAACCACAGTCACGTGAAGTTATACCAACAAACGATCAAACTGCTGCAATAAATGCGATAGTAAATGTTGTGCATGGTCATCGTCGTCGGCCTTTGGTTTTATCTTCTGATCGCGGGCGAGGTAAATCTGCGGCTTTAGGTATGGCGGCAGCCGAACTGATTAAGCAAGGTAAACAATCAATTATTGTGGCAGCGCCAAGTTTAGCGACGGTGGAGACGGTGTTTGCACATGCTGGACGATTATTGCCTGAGGCAACAGTATCAAAAAGTCATATTGAACGTGATACGGCTTGCATACGTTTTATTGCACCAGATGCTTTGCTTGAATCTGATATCAAAGCAGATTTAGTGCTGGTCGATGAAGCGGCTGCGATTCCTGCAGCTATGTTAGCGCAACTATTACATAAATTTTCACGGATTGTATTTGCTACGACGTTACATGGCTATGAAGGAACAGGTTTGGGTTTTGCCATACGCTTTAAACACACATTAGATGACACCACGCCAAGTTGGCGTAGTTTGAAAATGACGACGCCTATTCGGTGGGCTGACAATGATGCCTTAGAAGCATTTAGTTTTAAGGCTCTATTACTTGATGCTGAACCCGTTAATGATGCGTTTATTTTAGGCTGCCAGCGTGATGATTGTCGTTTTGAGTTAGTCGATAGAAACGCGCTTGTGAAAGATGAAACAAGCTTAAGTGAACTCTTTGGGTTAATGGTTCTGGCACATTACCGCACCCGTCCTTCAGATTTGATGATGATGTTAGATCGTGATGATATTTCGGTTTATGTGATGCGTTTTCAGGGTCATATTGTGGCAACGGCCTGGTGTGTAGCAGAAGGTGAACTTGATGCTGATCTTGCTGATGCTATTTATGCTGGTCAACGACGACTTAAAGGTCATTTGTTACCACAGTCGATGTTGGCTCACGCGGGGATATCTGGTGCTGGTGCCTTATCGTATCAACGTATCATCAGACTTGCCGTTCATCCCGCTGTTCAGAATCAAGGCATAGGACATCGATTTGTTGAACATATCTTAGAGCATGCGGCACAGGCTAATATTGATGTTGTCGGAGCAAGCTTTGCAGCTAATTGTGAACTTATCCAATTTTGGGCAAATGCTAATTTCCAGCCGATGCGATTGGGTATTCATCATGATGAAGTCAGTGGTAGTCATGCAGTTATCATGCTATCGCCATTATCAGATTCTGGACAGAAAATGGTGCAACAAGGTCATGAACGATTTAGTTTGCAATGGCCGCTATTAGTGCAACAGCAGTTTGATCATTTGCAACCGCAATTGGTCGTTTCACTATCGCAATTATTAGCAAGGTCAGACCAAGAATTTACACAATCAGATCAGCATGAACTTGCAGCATTTGCGTTTAAGCAACGTGGCCTTGAATTTTCTCAAATCGTGTTATGGCAGGCACTTTCTGTGTGGATAACACAACCGAAATTTCTAACGTTATCTGAACAACAACAAGCATTGTGTGTGATGCTTATTATGC
>JBFIJJ010000215.1:0-3990 GCA_041600795.1 Methylophagaceae bacterium
AACTATGCAGTTACTGGCCTCTATTTTTACCCAAATGATGTTATTCAAAAAGCAAAAACTATTACACCATCAGCCAGAGGTGAATTAGAAATTACCACTCTTAATAAAGCTTATCTGGATGAGCAACGTCTTAAAGTTGAATTAATGGGGCGAGGTTATGCGTGGTTAGATACAGGTACCCATGAAAGTTTATTAGAAGCAGCACAATTTATTGAAACCATAGAAAAACGACAGGGTTTAAAAGTAGCCTGTATAGAGGAAATTGCTTTTGAACAAGGTTATATCTCTAAAGAGCAACTCATTGAGCTAGCTCAACCACTCACAAAAAACCAATACGGTCAGTATTTACTTAAACGAGCACAAGAGGGGATCTAACATGCAGTTTATCCCTCAGAATATCGCTGATGTTATTGTTGTTGAACCGACAGTCCATGGCGACCATCGCGGTTATTTCGTTGAAACTTTTCGGCAAGATAAACTGGAACAGGCACTCGGTTACAAGGTCAAATTTGTACAAGACAATGAATCTAAATCGACAAAAGGCGTGTTAAGAGGATTACATTTTCAGCTAGCACCTTATGCTCAAAGTAAGCTAGTTAGGGTGATTGATGGCGCTGTATTAGATATTGCTGTGGATATTCGAACAGGTAGCCCGACCTTTGGACAACATGTATCTGTAGAATTATCGGGTGAAAATAAGAAACAGGTATTTATTCCTCGAGGATTTGCTCACGGTTTTGTTGTTTTAACGACCACAGCCACCTTTGCTTATAAAGTCGATAATTACTACTCGCCTGAATGTGACAGAGGTTTAGCGTTTGATGATCCCGCTTTAAATTTAGACTGGAAGTTACCATTAGAAACCATTTCTTTATCCGGTAAAGATACTCATCATCCTAGACTTGCTGATCTAGTTGATTGTTTTGACTATAACGTAAATTACTATGCCTAAACTGAAATCAATAGCAGTGACTGGTAGTACAGGGCAATTAGGGCAATCCTTCAAACACATCGCTGTTAACTACCCATGTTATGATTTTACCTTTGTGGGACGAGGTGATTTAGACTTCAATGAACCGGAAAGTATTATTGATTACTTCGAGCAACATCAGTTTGACGTAATAATAAATTGTGCAGCCTATACTGCTGTAGATAAAGCCGAATCTGAACCCGAACTGGCTAGACAAATTAACCATTTAGCTGTTAAAAAACTGGCAGGAATAGCATCGAACCAAAACGCTAAGTTTATTCATATCTCCACAGACTATGTGTTTAATGGCAAACAATATCGACCTTATAATGAGCTAGATGGCATTGCTCCACAATCTGTATATGGTGAAACGAAGCTGGCGGGTGAGCAGGCTATATTTGAGATCATGCCTGTAAATGCCATTGTGATTAGAACCAGTTGGGTTTATTCAGAATATGGTAATAATTTTGTAAAAACTATGTTACGACTTGGCAGTGAACGTGATGCATTGAATGTCATTTTCGACCAAATTGGAACTCCAACTTATGCACAAGATTTGGCTACAGCTATTTTGGCTATAGTGGATAGTAAGGATTTTACAACTTCAGTATTTAATAGTGAGCTATATCACTATAGTAATGAAGGCGTTTGTAGCTGGTATGACTTCGCTAAAGTTATCTTCAGCCATAGTGAGATAGAGTGTATAGTCAGTCCGATTGAAACGAAAGATTATCCAACGCCAGCGACACGGCCTCATTACAGTCTATTAAATAAAACGAAGATTAAACAACACTTCAATGTGACCATTCCATATTGGCAAGATTCATTACGCAAGTGTCTTAAAAATTTACAGGAAAAAGCTTAATGAAGACGATTATAGTGACAGGTGGTGCCGGATTTATAGGCTCTGCCGTCATCAGGCATTTAATTAATGATACCGATTATGATGTTATCAACGTCGATAAACTGACCTATGCCGGTAATTTAGAATCACTTATCTCCATCAGTGATAATGCACGTTATACCTTTGAAAAAGTTGATATTTGTGATGGAGCAGAAATAAAACGAATATTGCATCAATACCAGCCCGACATAATTATGCATCTGGCAGCAGAGTCACATGTTGATCGTTCAATTTATGGACCAGGTGAGTTTATTCAAACCAATATTGTTGGTACCTATACTTTACTAGAGCAAGCTAGAGCTTATTGGTCTGACTTAGAAGCTGAAAAGAAAGATAATTTTAGATTTCACCATATCTCAACCGATGAAGTTTATGGTGATTTAGCGAGTACGGAAGATTTGTTTACTGAAACAACTCCCTATGCGCCTAGCTCACCATATTCTGCCTCAAAAGCGAGTTCAGATCATCTTGTGCGGGCTTGGAACAGGACGTTTAATTTACCAACAATAGTGACTAACTGTTCTAATAATTATGGTCCCTATCACTTCCCTGAAAAGCTGATCCCACTCGTTATTTTAAATGCACTCGCTGGTAACCCCCTTCCAGTATATGGCAAAGGAAATCAAATTCGAGACTGGCTCTATGTCGAAGACCATGCTCGCGCATTGGTGTTAGTCGCCACCCAAGGGAAAATAGCTGAAACCTACAATATTGGTGGCCATAACGAAAAACAAAACATTGAAGTGGTCCATATCATCTGTGAACTACTCGAAGAACTTGCCCCAAATAAGCCAGAAGGCATAAACAATTACAAAGATCTCATCACATTTGTAACCGATAGAGCCGGACATGATGTTCGTTATGCTATTGATGCGAGTAAGATTGCTAACGAACTAAACTGGACACCGTTAGAAACATTCGACAGTGGTATCATAAAAACAGTGCAATGGTACTTAGATAATCAAGAGTGGTGTCAGCATATTCATGAGGGTAGCTACAGAAAACAGGTGTAAGAGTACTGATATTACATGATATTGTGGATCAAAAAAGCTAACAAAAAAGACAGTGTACAATACACGATAGCTATCAACGGCTTTAACGCTATAAGCTATAAATTAAAATGCAGACAATTTTAATAAATAATCCCATTACATTAATGTAATGATGGACTTGGGTTCAGAAAACACATGACAACTACAAAAAAAGCACTTATTACAGGTGTTACGGGACAAGATGGTTCATATCTAGCAGAATTTTTATTGTCAAAAGGTTATGAAGTGCACGGTATTAAACTGCGTGCTTCAAGCTTTAATACTCAGAGAATTGACCATATTTATCAAGATCCTCATGTTAATAGTAAAAACTTTATACTTCACTATGGTGATTTGACAGACTCATCAAATCTTACAAGAATTCTTCAGCAGGTTCAACCTGACGAAGTCTATAATCTTGGTGCCCAATCACACGTTGCCGTATCATTCGAATCACCAGAATATACCGCTGATGTTGATGCAATTGGCACATTGAGATTACTTGAAGCTATTCGATTATTAGGTTTAGAGAAAAAGACACGCATTTATCAGGCCTCAACATCAGAATTGTATGGTTTAGTTCAAGAAATATCACAAAAAGAAATGACTCCTGTTTATCCTCGATCTCCCTATGCTGTTGCTAAGATTGCAGGGATAAAATTGTGTGAAAGTTACAATCGCCAATATGGTAGAGATTATCGCAGTATTATGCCTACAAACCTGTATGGAGATAATGATAATTTCCATCCTGAAAATTCACATGTGATACCCGCATTATTAAGTCGATTCCATGAAGCAAAAATGAATGATGCTCTGAAATGAAAGGTTCATGTCAAAGAGAATGATACATTCAATATAAGTTGTTTATTTTAAATTTTTAGGTCATAGATAATGAAAGCAGTAATTTTAGCTGGCGGTTTGGGAACAAGAATTAGTGAAGAAACATCTTTGCGACCTAAGCCGATGGTAGAAATTGGAGGTAAGCCAATCATTTGGCATATTATGAAAGGTTATGCGCGGCACGGGTATGATGATTTTCTCATTGCTGCTGGTTATAAAGGGGAGATTATTAAAGAGTATTTCCA
>JBFIJJ010000216.1:0-3988 GCA_041600795.1 Methylophagaceae bacterium
TAGATACATCTTCATCAGGAATCAGGACTTCTGAACTACGTCGATTAATAAAAATAACTCCCATTTCACGAAGAGTTTGTAAACAAGCATCGACGGTCTCTTTTCCTGCCTTTACTGGGTCAGAAAGGTGCTCAATGGCAGCAATCTCATCATGGGAAAGTTTCAAGTGGTGCGCCAAAGTATTCAAAATACTTCGCTCATCATCCGAAATAACAGCTTGACGATTGGATTTTGTATCATTGTTATAAGCTACTTCAAGACAATCCCTAAAAACTTTCAAGCGATGTGGATGTTCAAAACTATCAGTAGTAACTTGTTCAATTTCGTTTTCTAATTCTAGTGATAGCTTGTTCAAAAACTCTTGTTCACGGAAATACAGCTGTTCAATCCATGTTGTTCGTGCAACAGCATTACCATCACGAGTCAAAATATTAATCAATAAAGCCACTGATGGTCCGGCCATCGCCAATTGCTCTTGAATTGAAGATTTGTATTTTGCCGATATTGCATTAAAAAGTTGGGTAATTTCACTTCCTGAAGCATCCTTTATCTGACGATTTCCATTATCGAAGATACTGGCGAATGGGTCATTTCCTTTGCCATTAGTTGGACATAATTTATCTAGACAAGTGATAAATTTTGACTTTTCAATTTGATTGAGAGACGAAAGAACCTGTTGTAACTTCATAAACTTTCCCTTTTAATATGATTTACCAGCATCAAAATAATAATACGACGTCTTTTGTACTATTAGACCGACTTTAAGTCCAAGTCATTTAATAATCAAGCTAAATCAGGGAATTGCGTAATCTCATCACCCAAAGCCCAAGCAGGATATTTGTGCATGATACTGTTGAATAAGTCAGATTCAATAAAGTCGGATAGCCATGTTTGAATTAGCGGGTAGGGGCTTTGGTCAAACCAGTCTTTATCAGCAAAGGCGAATTGGCGAATAAAAGGCAAGATTGCCATATCGGCATAAGTGATGCGATCACACACCAAATAGCCATGTTGCTGTAGTTGCTGTTCAAGCTTGATTAAGGTTTTTTCGGCTTGTTGGCGGTAATAATCTTGCGTGTGTTCGGGGTAACGATCGGCATATTTATAGCGATCTAAATAATATTTAAAGTCACCATCATTTTCGGCGATCAGTTGTTGGCTGAGTTGACGTTGTGATTCTGTCAGACCTTGATACCAGTTGTCTGGATCGTGTTGACTGAGCGCCCATTTCATAATATCTAAACTTTCATCAATTACATTGTTGTCGGCAGTCAGCAAAACCGGCACCGTTGCTTTAGGTGAAAGTTCGATCAGTTGTTGTGGTTTGTTTTTTAACTCGATTTCACGTAACTCAACTTGAATGCCACTGCTGGCAATGGCTAGGCGTGCTCGCATGGCATAGGGACAGCGGCGGAAACTATATAAAATGGCATTATTCATAGTCATGTATTGTACGTGCCTTAATAGCTCAGTTGAAACACTTAGCGTGTTATCTGGTATTGATTATTAGTATTTGCTAATATACTGTTTTGCATCTTTTCTGATCTAGGTGCAAGCTATAACCATATATGTTGAAAGGCTATTGCTATGAGAGCACATAATAAAGGATTTATAACGCGACTACTTTCTGTTGGCGGCTTACTCACTGTGTTGGCATTTAATGGTGTGAATGCAGCTGATGATTTAGCCATTGCATCTGTCGAAGAAAAACCGTTTCCGCATTATGAAGTGTTTGATGCTGTGGTCGAAGCGGTGCATCAATCAACCGTATCTTCACGCATTGCTGGTGAAGTTATTGAATTGAATTTTGATGTCGGCGATGTTGTGCCGAAAGACGCCATCATTATGAAATTTAGAGATGAAGAATTTCAAGCTCGTGTCGCTCAAATTCAAGCTAACTTAGTCGCTGATCAAGCATCAAATCGTGAGGCCACTGCCCGCTATAAAGAAGCGTCAGCCGAATCAGCTCGTGTATCGAATTTATTTAAACGTAAATTGGTTTCACAAGCCGCCCTAGATAAAGCCGATGCTGATTTAAGTGCAGCAGCAGCAAGGATGCAAGCATTAACTGCCCAAATAAAATCGCGTCAGGCTCAGCTTGATGAAGCCAAAGTAAATTTATCGTATACCCAGATTAAAGCGCCTTATAGTGGTGTGGTCACTGAACGTTTGATTGAGTTGGGTGAAATGGCTAGTCCCGGTCAGCACTTAATGACTGGCATCTCATTAGACGATACTCGTGCTGTTGCTCATGTGCCTCAGTATCTTCTAGAACACGTCGTTAAAGCGACCAATCCTGTCTTAGAGTTAATTGATGGCAGACAAGTGCAAGGGCAAGACATCACGTTAGTGCCTCATGCTGATGATGCTAGCCATAGTTTTAAAATTCGTGTTGCTTTACCCGTTTTAGAACAGCCAATTTATCCCGGTTTATTTGGCAAACTGCGTTTTGAAACCGGGCAAGAAAAAATTCGGGTTATTCCCGTTAGTGCAATTGTGCACCGAGGTGAAGTTACTGGTGTATATGTGATCACGGGCGATCAGATACGTTTCCGTCAGGTTCGGTTAGGACGTGAGATGTCATCATTTGAACAAGAAGTGCTTGCAGGTTTATCCGTTGGTGAAGCTGTTGCTGTTGAGCCTGAGGAAGCCGTTCAAAAACTGAACTCAAATAGTGTTGGAGCTGTTCAGTGAGTGAGCATAAGTTAGGGATTTCAGGTCGTATCGCGGCCTTATTTCAAGACTCTGAGATTACGCCGTTATTAGCAATATTAGCTATTTTATTGGGTTTGTTTGCCTTGATGGTGACACCACGAGAAGAAGAGCCACAAATTGATGTTACCTTTGCCAATATTTATGTGGCTTATCCAGGTGCTTCTGCCAAGGAAGTTGAGCAACTTATTTCGACACCAGCAGAACAAGTGCTTTCTGAAATTCCGGGGATTGAACATGTTTATTCTGTTTCAAAACCGGGTATGTCGGTATTAACTGCTCAATTTGAGGTTGGTGAAAAAGCGACTGAATCTATCGTTAATTTGTATAACAAAATTTATTCAAATAGTGATTGGTTACCACCGCAACTTGGGGTTGCTCAGCCTGTTATTAAACCTAAAGGTATTGATGATGTGCCGGTGGTGACATTGACTTTGTGGAGTGATGATCAAACACGGACGAGCTATGAGTTACAACAAGTTGCTCATGCACTTGAAGCTGAGTTAAAACGAATTCCCGGAACACGTGATATTTATACTGTCGGTGGGCCAGATCATGTGGTTCGTATTCAACTTGATGCTGAGCGATTAGCTGGTTATGACATTGATCCTTTAGAACTAAAACAGGCGTTAATGGCAGCCAATGCATCTGCTGAAGCAGGCGTGTTGATTAAAAATGATCAGACGACATCTGTGCAAGCAGGTGAGTTTTTAACCACCGTTGACGATCTTTATCAGCTGGTTGTTGGTGTTCGTAATAATGCGCCGGTTTATTTGAGTGATGTTTCTTTGGTGATGGAAGGGGCCGATCAAGCGGCACGTTATGCATGGTTTGGTACTGGCATGGCTGCTTCGGATAAAGGTGTTACTGCGTCGGGTGAGTTTCCAGCAGTTACGTTAGCAATTGCTAAACAGCCGGGACAAAATGCTGCTGATATCGCTAATGCCGTGATAGCACGATTTGGTGAGTTGACTAATGTGGTCGTGCCGGACGGTGTGCATATGACCGTAACCCGTAACTATGGTCAGACTGCCAATGATAAAGCCCAAACCTTAATTAAAAAGCTAATCTTCGTAACCATTGCCGTGGTGTTGTTAGTGTTAGTGGCATTAGGCTGGCGTGAAGCTGTAATTGTTGGTGTTGCCGTTGTGGTGACGTTGATGCTGATGTTATTTGCATCATGGGCATGGGGCTTTACCCTTAATCGGGTGTCATTGTTTGCACTGATATTTTCGATAGGTATTTTGGTCGATGATGCGATTGTGGTGGTTGAAAA
>JBFIJJ010000217.1:0-3976 GCA_041600795.1 Methylophagaceae bacterium
ATTAGCGCTTACCCTGCGCGATCGCTTGTTTGAGCGTATGAAACATACCAAACATATCTACGCCGAAACGAAATGCAAACAAGCGTATTACCTGTCGATGGAGTTTTTAATGGGGCGAGCCATGGGTAACGCCGCGCTCAATCTTGGACTTGATGAATCAGTGACTAAAGCCATGAATGACATGGGGCTAACGTTTGAAGAAATGACCGAACTTGAACATGATGCAGGCTTGGGTAATGGTGGCCTTGGTCGTCTGGCAGCTTGCTTTATAGATAGTTGTGCCACATTACAATTGCCGGTTACTGGATACGGTCTTCGTTATGAATACGGTATGTTCCAACAAAGCATCAGTAATGGTAATCAGGTTGAAATGCCGGATCACTGGTTACGTGATGGCAACCCTTGGGAACTGGAACGACCTGAATTTACCCAACGCGTTAAATTTGGTGGGCATACCGAATTTCACAAAAACCCTCACGGCCAACTATCTGTTTATTGGGTTGATACTAACGATGTGTTAGCCGTCCCTTATGATATGCCGGTACCCGGCTATCAAAATGGTACCGTGAATAAATTACGGTTATGGAAGGCCTCAGCCACCGATGAATTTAATCTAGAAGACTTTAACGCAGGCTCATACACTGAATCTGTTGCTTGTAAAAATGAAGCTGAAAATATCAGTATGGTGTTGTATCCAAATGATGCCAGTGAAAATGGTAAAGAATTACGACTTCGTCAACAGTACTTTTTAGCGTCTGCCAGTTTGCAAGATATCCTTGATTACTGGGTCACGACTCATGGTGAAAGTTTTGATAACTTTGCTGAGAAAAATTGCTTCCAACTGAATGATACGCATCCCACGGTTGCGGTCGCTGAATTGATGCGTCTCTTAATGGATGAACATCGTTTAGGTTGGGATAAAGCATGGTCTATTGTTACTAAAACCATGGCTTACACTAATCACACTTTACTACCTGAAGCCTTGGAACGCTGGTCAGTCAATATGTTTGGCCGATTATTACCACGCGTTTTAGAAATCATTTATGAAATCAATGCTCGCTTTTTAAGCGAAGTTGCTCGTCGTTGGCCTGGTGATAAAGATCGTCTTGCTCGTCTATCAATTATTGAAGAAGGTCATCATCAAAACATACGCATGGCACATCTTGCTATCGTAGGTAGTTTCTCCGTGAATGGTGTTGCCGCATTGCATTCTGAGCTACTTCAAAAAGGCTTATTCCATGATTTCTATCAGCTTTGGCCTGAAAAATTCAACAACAAAACCAATGGTGTTACACAACGCCGCTGGATGGCATGGTGTAATCCAGAATTACGCAAACTGATTAACACAACAATTGGCGAAGAATGGATCACTGATTTGAGTCAATTAAGTCAATTAGCACCTTATGCCGATAACGCATCATTCCAAAAGAAATGGATGCAAGCCAAACTTGATAACAAAAAACGCTTAGCTGCTCTGGTACAAAAAAGCTGTGGTGTCACATTTAACACTGATGCCTTATTTGATATTCAAGTTAAACGTATTCATGAATATAAACGTCAGCTTCTGAATGTATTACATGTCATTCATCTTTATGATCGGATTAAACGTGGTGATACTGATGGGCTTGTAAAACGTTGTGTACTGTTCGGTGGTAAAGCGGCACCAGGTTATGCCATGGCCAAAGACATTATTAAGCTAATCAATAATGTTGCCAGTGTAGTCAATAATGATGCCGATATTGGTGATTGGTTAAAAGTTGTATTCTTACCTAATTATCAAGTGTCAGCAATGGAAGTGATTTGCCCTGCTGCAGATTTATCAGAACAAATCTCAACCGCAGGTAAAGAAGCCTCTGGTACCGGCAACATGAAGTTCATGATGAACGGCGCTATCACTATTGGCACACTCGATGGTGCCAATATTGAGATTCGCGAAGAAGTTGGCGATGATAACTTCTTCTTGTTCGGTTTGACCGAAGATGAAGTAGATGAACAACGTCTTAGCTATAACCCTCGTGCCATCATTGCTCAAGATCCAGATTTAAAACGTGTTGTCTCTCTGCTTGAAGGTGGTCATTTTAATCAGTTCGAACCTAATCGCTTTGACAACATTATCAATGCATTTACAAGTCATAACGACCCCTGGATGACGATTGCTGATTTTAGAAGCTATGTCGATGCACAACATGATGCAGGACAGGCCTACCAAGATAAAAAACGTTGGGCCAAAATGAGTATTCTTAACTCGGCGCACAGCGGTAAGTTTTCAACAGATCGCACCATGGAAGAATACAATAACCAAATCTGGAAGCTAGACAAGATTTCACCTAAACATACATAAAATTGTTTAGTGTTGGTTGGCGCTGACTTTACAAAATCAGCGCCAACCTATCCCTGTATACAATAGTTCCAAAAAACATGGTTAGCTGATGTAAGCATCGGTATAATCGTCTGTCCGAAGCGTGTTCAAGTATCAGCTGTTATAAAACATGCGCCCGTAGCTCAGTTGGATAGAGTGCCAGTTTCCGAAGCTGGAGGTCACAGGTTCGATTCCTGTCGGGCGCGCCATTCATTGTTGTCTAACATTACAAAACCGTAATATTCATTGACGAAACTGCTATTTAAACTATCCGGACAACTATCAAAAGTGCAAAATAGTCGTTATGAGACTCCTATAGACAAGCTAGTCTAAAAGCGCACTCATCTCATCGAAAGCGCTATGTAATTTGACTAGTCCATTACGGGCTTCATCCAGATAACCATGTTGATACTTATCAAATAAGTCTTGGCCTATACCACATACCTGTAACTGCGTTTGCATCAATTTATTCATTCTGTCATCCTCAAATAATTGCATTTTCTTGGCTCCCTTATACCAAAATCCGCAATGAGAAGAGTCTCTATCTAGAATAGGCCAGCCCTTAATATCTTCGGGTGAGGACTGTATATTTGATTCAAAGTAATTAAGCCATTGTTCACTAACTAACTTAAATAACAGCACTTGCTTTTCTCTAGTCGTAAGCACATTAACCGAACACGCTAACCATGTTTGATTCGGAATGTAGTCAGATAACCAATTTAAAAGTTGGTCGGCGGGCATAGGTTTAGCGATTGCATAGCCTTGTGCTTTCTTACATCCCATTAAAATGAGCATTTTACCGTGTGCAGTTGTTTCAACCCCCTCAGCGATAACATAACGATTAAATGAGTCCGCGAGTCTAATTACCCCATCAACAATTGTGTAATCATTAGGGTCATCTAATATATCTCTAACAAATGACTGATCTATCTTAACGGTATCGGCAGGTAAGTTTCTTAAATGCGTCAGTGATGAATAACCTGTTCCAAAATCATCAAGCGCAAAGCTGATACCTAAGCTATCTCGGCATTGCTTGATAATTCGAGAGATTGCACGAACGTCACTTAAGTTACTGCTCTCAAGTATTTCCAATTGCACTGATTTAGCATTCACTGCAGGGTATTTAGCTAAGATGTGCTCTAGCTGTGTATAGAAACTGTCTGACAATAAGTAATGTGATGTGACATTAATGCTAATTTCTAGCTGTATTCCTTGTTGCAGCCATAAGTCCAGTTGCAGGATAGCCTGATCAATTACCCACTCTCCCACCACAATATCCAAATGTGAACCATCCAGAATGGGTAAAAATTCTAAAGGTGTAATAAGCCCATGTTCAGGGTGTTGCCAGCGAATTAGGGCTTCGACCCCAAATACATTTCCTGCCAACATATCGACCTTAGGCTGATAATATAAACATAATTCATTATTTTTTAATGCTTGTGAGATTTCAGCCAATCGATAATTTTTGTCAGTGGCTTCTTGTTCTTGTTCTTTGTTGAACAAGTGATAACAATTTCGGCCAGCTTGTTTCGCTAGATACATCGCTTGATCGGCATGGCGTAACAACGTATCTATATCACCGTCATCTAACGGGAATAAAGTAATGCCGCTAGATGC
>JBFIJJ010000218.1:0-3961 GCA_041600795.1 Methylophagaceae bacterium
CACCGCTCACGCGAGATATGTCTCTCAAACAATGGTCAGAGACATTAGAAGCCGCTTACGCAAAACTAGTTAACGCACTCAATCACCATCAACATACTTATATCAATAGCTATGCGGCTACCAATCCTGCCGAGTTTTTTGCTGTGAGTTGTGAATATTTCTTCACTGCACCACAGCTTCTTGAGCGGCATAATCCTGCGGTATATCAGCAACTAAAATCGTATTTCAAACAAGATCCGCTTCACGATTAATCCCTTTTGACTATCGTATGATTCTTCGTTTTCACGGTGAGGATGCCATGTGTTTTCTTACCCCAAATTCAGTCTAATTATTGACCAATTCTCTATTCTTCGCTTGATGGGTTTGGGTTAGATTTATCAAGCTCAGCATGTTAACGTAACCCAACACGAGATCAGTTTTCTCTGATCGGAAAACCGCTACACATCATCTAAATAAATCCAATAGCACTAAGGATGCTCAATTGATTATCAGTTTTTTATGTTTTATGGGACTCTTTGTAGTCATCGGCTTAAGTTCTCTATTTAAAAGCCAAGGCACCAAACAAGATTATTATTTAGCCAGCGGTTCTGTTTCTCCAAGTTTAGTTGGCCTCTCAGCAGTTGCTACCAATAACAGCGGCTATATGTTTATCGGTGTTATTGGTTATATCTATACCACTGGACTTGCTTCGATATGGCTCATGGTAGGCTGGATTGCCGGAGATTTTATTGGCTCCACTTTTATACATTCACGCCTGCGTAAAAAGACGGAACAAACAGGTCAAGTGAGTTATGCAGGATTATTAAGCCATTGGAATGGCGACCGAAACACATCACTACAACGCATCATCGCAGTTATTTCTCTGGTCTTTTTATTGGCCTACGCTAGTGCTCAACTGGTTGCTGGTAGCAAAGCACTGCACGTGCTATTCAACTGGCCGATCTGGGCTGGTGCTTTATTGGGTAGCATCATGATATTTTTTTATTGTCTTGCTGGCGGGATAAGAGCTTCAATTTGGACTGATGCGGCACAATCTCTTGTTATGATATTTTCCATGGGGCTACTACTTGTAACTGCTGTTGACTCAACTGGTGGTATTAGTTCTGCCATAGATCAGCTGAGTATTATTGCTGGATTATTAGTCCTTTATGCCTCCACCTTATATAACAGGCTCTCTATTCGCTAATTGTTGCTAACGTTTGTAACAGCAACGTTGTTGCTATTTTTTCACCCGAATGAGTCCGTTAAAAACAAAAGATTAGCTCATACCATCCTTAATTAGTTTATCGTGTTCAAAACTAGCATTGTTTGATATTGAACTTAAGAGCCAAGAAAGAATACACTGTAGAGAACTGTCTCCTTGATCTTAACGGCCGTGGCGGGGTCGGGGGTTATGGGGCAAATTTAGCTTTTTGACAGCTAGGTTTTCATATTAAGGGAAAATCGGCCTCAGTAACCTTGTCTCCTAACGAGTAATTTTCTCGTTTTTGTCTTGCGGCAATGTCGCCATTCGCCACTAACAACGTTTTTATATTTTCCTCGCGAACACTCGATCGATAATACCTTTAATTTTAAGGAATTAGCATGGATATAATCAAAGAACTACTTGATAACATCAGTTGGTCACTGGTCATTACCACCAGCATACGGATCACTCTGATATTGGTTATTGCCTGGATAGCTAGCAAGCTTTTGAAAGCCGGATTGAAACGTTTTCAAGACAAGCTAATAATCAATAGCCAAGAACAAGGCGAAGAAGCCATTGAGTCTCAAAAGCGTATAGAGACAATTGTGAGGTTGCTAAAACAGGGTGGATTACTCGCAATTTGGTTAACAATATTTCTGATCCTGCTACGAGAGGTCGGGGTTGAAATTGGACCTTTGATAGCAAGTGCTGGGATTGCAGGTCTTGCTATCGGTTTTGGTGCTCAAAATCTGGTTCGTGATGTGATTTCCGGTTTTTTTATAATTCTGGAAAATCAGATCCGGATCGGTGATGTAGCCATCATTAATGGTACTGGTGGGCTAGTCGAAGCAATTAATTTCAGAACCACGGTGCTACGTGACTTAGCTGGTATCGTTCACTATTTCCCTAACGGTAGTATAAATACACTCAGCAACATGACGACATCGTGGTCTGCCTATATCTTTGATATTGGTGTGGCATACAAAGAAAATACCGATGAGGTTGTCGAGATAATTCGTCAGGTAATTGATGAAATGATGGCTGATGAAACATTAAGTGAACTGATTATAGAAACCCCGGAAATTTTTGGGGTCGATAAGCTAGATAATTCAGCCGTAGTGATCAAAGGCAGAATAAAAACCAAACCTATTATGCAGTGGACAGTTGGTCGGGAGTTTCTACGACGAATCAAACTCGCTTTTGATGCTAAAAACATCGAGATCCCATTCCCACACAGGACAGTCTACTTTGGTGATGCCAGTAAACCCTTTGATATCAAAATGCTGGAAGCAGCAAAGACTCCTTTACAAAAAAATAAGGCCCTTTCTGATGATGCTTCGAGCTAGTCCATCATGAATGGGCTAGTCTGTTAAAGTAAACCTTGCCCGAATGGATGAAAAGAAAAGCAAGCGTTGAGGGCATAATGTTTTACTTTTAATCGTGTAGTTGTTCTAAAATTTTGTGTAAGGCACCATCATCCGAAAATTGCTGAAGAGCATTTATTGCCATTGGATCAAATAATTTTCCAGAATTTTCACTCATCCATGATAGGGCTTCATCCACCGTCCAAGCTTGTTTATAAGGTCTTACTGTTATTAGTGCATCAAACATATCAGCAACCTTACTTAACTTATGGTTAATTCAAAGGATTGATTGTAACCATCAGCCCATAATGGATGCAAAATTGTATTTATCTAATTTTTCGCATCTAAAAATGACATCCACGTGTAATGAGAACCACCCCCTGACCACCAATAAGCACCCAATCGTCTGTAGTATGTTAAATTAGGCAATCATGCCTATCGCCATTACAGGAGTTACAGATGAAATATATAACTCTACTCTTTATTTGCACACTATTATTGAGCAGTTGTGCCACCATCAACCCCGTTTCAATTACTGGACCGAGTGGTAAGCAAGGCTTCAGTATGGACTGTGTTACTAGTACACCAAATTGTTTTTCCAAAGCTGGTGAACTCTGTCCTAATGGTTATGACATTATTGATCACTCGACTACTTCTTCAATAGTTGTACCGCATTATGGTGCATACCCGATGAATGTAACGAGAGAAAGCCTGACGATTGAATGTAAATAAGTTCACATACCGTGCTGCGCGACAATAAACCATGCTCGACAATGCCTAAATGCAAACATCTATGCCTGTAAAGTAGAAAGTAGTGAAAACTGAGATTACATCTGATGCCCCACAAAACTACCTAAATCTGATCAAAAATCACGCTGGATTACTTTCCATTGCCTTTCTTGCAGTATTCACCGGTAATCTAGGTCAAAGTTTTTTTATCGGTTTATTCCAAGCGCCAATCAGTCAACACCTGAATTTATCGGCAGGCGAATTCGGTAGTATCTATTCAGCGATTACCATTTTCGGTGGTTTTATGGTGATGTATTTTGGGCCCAAAATAGACTGGGTTGCCCCAAAACGTTATGCGATGACCCTGCTGATTGCATTAACGATCGGCCTATTAATATTGACCCTATCTCCATGGTGGGCAATGGGTATTTTAGGTCTGGGATTATTGCGTTTATGTGGTCAGGGATTAATGACTCATTTGGGCAGTACATTGGCCGGCAGGGAATTTAATCTTAATCGTGGGCGAGCTTTAGGTTTTGTCGGACTGGCAATGCCATCGGGTGAAATTATTCTGCCACCACTAACAGCGTTATTACTTGTCTGGCTGACATGGCAACAAGTATGGTGGTGCATACTCGGCATTATTATCATCTTATGGCTTTGTCTTTTTGTTTGTGTTGAG
>JBFIJJ010000219.1:0-3916 GCA_041600795.1 Methylophagaceae bacterium
ATTATCTAATGTCAGGATGCCGTCATCAGGCAAAATGTCTCGAATAATGCTGACAGCACTTTGCGGTAGAATTGGGAAACGCTCATCATCACTATGCTTTGATAATCGTGTACGAACTTCATCTTTTACTCTATAAAAATAAGAGAAATCCCATGTGTCTTGTGGTTTTAGACCGTCTCTTAGTCGATTAATTGATGTAGCAATATCGCCAACAACATCTTGTTGAGGAAAATAAACAGGATCAATTTGAGCGGGAGAAAAATTGACATGAATGACCTGAGGGCCATTTTCTTTCATAAAGAAAGGCGGTTTTTCAATAACATCATGTCCCACATTGATAATCAAATCTGATCGATCAATTGCACAGTGAAGAAAATCATTATCAGATAAGGCTGCAGTCCCAAGATAGCCATCATGACGTTCATCAATAACGCCCTTACCCATCTGAGTATTGAAAAAAGGAATGCCAGTTTTATCAACGAACTTTGTTAAGGCCTTACTTGCTCTTTTTCTATTGGCCGCAGCACCGATTAATAACAGCGGCATTTTTGCATGTTTGATCAATTCGATTGCCGATTTGATCGAGGTATTATCGGCATCAGGGCGACGAGGATTTCCTACAGCATAGAGATGTTCATTGGCTTCTTCAGCTGCAATATCCTCAGGTAATTCAATATGAACAGCACCCGGCCTTTCTTCCATAGCTAAACGAAATGCTTCTCTGACGATTGAGCATATATTGTTGCCGTGGACGACTTGTTTAGTGAATTTAGTAATTGGCCGCATCATGTCAACGACATCAATAATTTGAAAACGACCTTGCTTGCTTTTTTTAATCGGTTTCTGGCCGGTGATCATCAGCATTGGCATGCCGCCAAGTTGGGCATAGGCAGCGGGGGTGACTAAATTAGTTGCACCAGGGCCGAGCGTAGATAAACACACTCCAGGTTTGCCTGTTAATCGGCCATAGGTTGCAGCCATAAATCCTGCACCTTGTTCATGACGGGTGACAATGAGTTTGATTGAGGAGTGTTGTAAGGAATCAAGAAAATCTAGATTCTCTTCACCAGGAATGCCAAAGATATATTCAACCCCTTCATTTTCGAGTGCCTTAACAAATAAATCAGAGGTCTTCATGGCTCATTTTCCTTGTTTGTGATGGTGCCGATGTAAAGCCTTTTATGCAGACTTTGTTTTACCATATTTTTACGCAAAACACACCCTAGATAACATATTTAGTTTGCACTAAATTTGTGCGTAAACTAGGGTGTCAAACCTGATTTTATGGGCAGTAAACTTCATTAAGATTTTTTCATCTAAGATGTTTTTTTTGCTAAGTTTGATTTTTTGTGCTCTATTAGCTGGCGAGGAAAAATATCCTCAAAATCAATGCTTTCAATAAGTTATAAATATAACGATTACAAATAACAAACATATTGAAAGCTGTTTTTACTACAATAATAGAGAGAGAGAACTATGTCAGGATTAGTTGCATTAGCATTAAGTATTGGCGGTTTGGGTGGCGTTGCTACATGGCTTGCTTTAGGGCCATTGACCGGAATGGTTACAATTTGGGCAATTTTTATTGCGTGGGGAGCTTATTTTCATAATGGTGCGGACATGGCTGCGTTAAAAAACACCATCGTGTGCGGTATTTTTGGTGCAGTAATGGCCGGTGTCGCATTTGCTCTAATGGGTGCTGTTCCACTGGGTGATGTTTTAACCGCGCCTGTTTGGGTTGGTGTGACAGTATTTGTAGTGGTGTTTGCATCACAAGTACCTGCATTATCAGCAATTCCTACCTCAGTTTATGGTTTTGCAGCTACTGCAGCTTATGCTATTCATGTTGGCGGAAGCACAACAGCAATGGACTTAACTAATCCTGTTGCAGTTATTTCTTTATCATTGATAGTTGGCGCAGTTTTTGGGCTAGTGTCTGGTAAATTATCGGCAGCATTAACCAGTAAATAAGTAAAAAACTTATTTGAAAGGCTGGGCTCCAGATGGGGCTCAGCCTTTTTTATTGGCTGAAACTTATCCTTCTTAGACAAAATAAAATGGAACAGATCCTGCCTGTTATTTGAGTAGGAACCGTGATGATGAGCGCTATTTTTTGTTAAAGAATAAGTGAAATTGAACGCTAACTGTATTAGCTAAGTTTAATTATTTATATTGTACATAAAGGTTATTTATCAATGAGGAAGCAACTAGTTCGAATTTTTTTATTATTTGGTCTGATTCCATCATCATTTTTGACGATGTTCATCGGCTGGATGTCAATGCAGGTGACTAGCGATGCGTTATTATTTTGGGCCTTAGGTTCATTAACAATCGTGGGCTCTTTAACGGCGTTAGTCGCGTTTAAATTTGCAAAATTATACGTTGCCCCATTGTACTATGTAACAGGTTGTTTAACGTATATCGCAAAAGATATCGAACGTGGTGAAGTCGATTTAACGCAACCGCTTGTACCACCAGGCAACAGTAAATTAGCTCAGTCTATGGCAAAAGGCATCAACACAATGCTCTACACATTTTCTGGTGTGTTACGTGAGTTTAGTGAAGCCACTGACAGCATATCGTTATCTGCTAAGCAAGTGAGTAGTCTGTCAAATGAATCTAGCCAAAATATGATTGCCCAACATACAGAAACAGAAATGATTGCAGCAGCAATAACAGAGTTGGCAGCCTCATCTGAAGAAGTTGCCAGAAATGCCAAAATGGGCGCAGAGGCGACAAAAATTGCTGATGCCGATACAAAATCAGGCACTAGCACAGTGAACGAAGCGGCAAATACGATCCGCGAACTTGCCACAAGTTTAGCTAATGCGGCCGTAGTAGTGCATGGTTTGGAAGATGATAGTGAAAGTATCGGTTCTGTTTTAGCGGTCATCCAAGGTATTGCAGAGCAGACTAACTTATTAGCACTCAATGCAGCCATAGAAGCGGCACGTGCGGGTGAGCAAGGTCGCGGTTTTGCTGTGGTAGCTGATGAGGTAAGAACATTGGCTGCTCGTACCCAAGATGCAACCAAAGAAATTAAAGATATTATTGAACAGTTGCAGATTCGTTCAAAACAAGCGGTAAAAGTCATGGATGATGGCTGTGAAAAGGCTAATGTTGGTTTAGAAAAAGCCAACTCTGCTGGTACCGCTTTGAAAGGCATTGCTAATAAAGTCGCTGACATTGATCAAATGAACACAACTATTTCAGCAGCAGCGCAAGAACAATGTAGTGTGGCAGAGGAAGTAAATCAGACTGTTATCCGAATCAGTCAACTTACCGAAAGAACAACCGAAGGTACTGCCGAGGCATCACAAGCAAGTGAGGAGTTGTTGCATTTAGCTACTCGATTGCAACAATTGGCATCACAATTCAAAGTATAATTGATGTCTTAAAAAAGTAAGTCTGTACTCACATTAAGCCAATATAAAAAAAGACCGAGCACTGACGTGCCAGGTCTTTTTTTTGATCTAAAATTTAGTGATTAATCGGGCTTTTAGTTAGCGTATTTTTGTTCAATTACGTTACTATGATGCCAACTGAATGAATGGTGAGGTGTTTGAGTGACTGAGGTTTCTGGGCTACTGTCTAAAATGGCAGTAGATTTATCGTTAGGACAAGCGGTACCGAATTATCAAATGGTATTGGATCAACAGCATGTTGCTATGAATCCAGTTATTGGAAAGCCAATAAAATTAATATATGCCGGTGAAATACATTGCCAACATTGTAATCGGTTGACTAAAAAAAGTTATAGCGGCGGTTTTTGTTTCCCGTGTTCACAGAAATTAGCACAATGCGACCTGTGTTTTATGAAACCAGAAACATGCCATTTCGACCAAGGCACCTGCCGTGAACCAGAATGGGGACAAGCGGTGTGCATGCAAGAGCATATTGTCTATTTAGCCAATAG
>JBFIJJ010000220.1:0-3894 GCA_041600795.1 Methylophagaceae bacterium
AAAAAGTATTGTAAAAATTTGATAACGAATGCACTATCCTCAAAATTTCAATAACAATTCTGTTTGCCGCTGCTTTAGCGATAGATTTTATGAGGATTTATTTTTATGAGTAACGATTTCGGTTCCGGCGTTTGGTATGGCGAATTAAGAGCAACCAAAGGCAACACAATTGTCATCCGCGATGACCAATTACCCGAAGCAAACAAAGGCCGTATCTACCTTTACAACACAGAACGTGATGCCATCATTCAATATGATGAAACAATCGTTTGTCCTAAATTATTCGAATTAGATGCTGACCAACGAAAAGAAGCTGAAGCTAAATTCAATGCTAGTTGGGAAGCCGCACGTAAACAATTGATCCGCACACACGGCAAACCATCGGCGCAAGCTGAAACTAAAAAATCAATAGTGGATGATTTACTACCAACAGATGATGATGATGGTCTTGATGAAGATGATGACTAACATCTCAGGCACTAACTAAGTTCACATTCAAGGGATTCTTGGAGCCACATAAGGAAATATTCCAAGGTAATCTCTGTGCCACCAGTCTCCACTTTGATGGTGTTCATTAATAGTAGAGAAGCGATACTGGTATGCTTGAACTCGTAAAAACCGTGGTGGTTTCGTTGGGAAAGGATTAAATTTCAGTAACGCCAGAACCTGTGGTGACCCTTCTCTGACTTTGTTTTGAAACTGTCGAAACCAAGCCAATTGGCGACCTGACTGTGTGGGAACAAACCACATCATCCAATCTAATCTTGGGTGATACGGCACAATAAAAGCAGGTCGCTGCTCCACGCTTCCCGGTTTATATTTAAACTCATAATCCAACCATGCCTTACCGTTGTTACTGCCTTGAATAACCAGTTCCTGACGTGTTGTCTGCATAGTAGGAAATATATGATAGATATGGCCTATGCCCCAGTTTTGTACCCTCTCATCAATTGTCACTACTGGCTCAGCCAATAAACTACGGCTGGCATACATATAAAAACCAGTGGTGCTGGCAAACACAATCATGGCTCCAGCACACAAAACTAGCCCTGATTTTATCTTGCCTAATTGATAACAGTCTTTATTTAGCCATGACACTACGCCTTTGGGTAACATGCCTTGAATAAAGCGGTCATCCAACAATAAAACACATAAAGCAATGACCAGCAGATTTACAAAACCATGATTGCTGCTCGCTATAATTAATAACTGCATACAGATGGTAATCAACGCCGCTACAATCCTATATCGTCGCGGCATAAAGATCATAAATGGAACCAATAGCTCAGTGAAAAAAGTAAGGCCAACGCCAACCTGATGCAGACCATACGGTAAAAAATGAGCATACCAAGAACCTATATGCGGTAACGGCTGCGTTTCGAAATAATAATTGAGTGCTGTCAGCCCTGACCAGCTTGAATCGTCAGAAAACAGTTTGGACAAACCAGACATAAAGCGGAAACGAAACAATAAAAATTCATACAGAAATATGGTGAGCAACGTAGGCCCGGACACAAAGAAAATGGCCAGAAAACCTGCTTCTAACAATAAGCTGTCCCATTGAAAACTAAGAAAGATTTGGCCAGCATGAAACAACGATAAATACAGCACAAATAGCACGATTGCTGCCAACTGTTCCAACCGGCCAAATAGCAATATAAGTGAGAAAGCCGCCCCTACTATAGTCACTAACTGCAAGGAAATATCAGAAGAATTTAACCAGAATACGGTCGGCAGTTTCAGCCAAGCCCACCAGCCATCGCGTTGATAAGCATGTTGCAGTACCCGCTCAAATGGCAAAATACCATCTGGTCCAACTAATCCTGAGATCTGACCATATAACGATGCAAATGCTATAAAGTAAATTATCGCAAGCAAACGCACAAACAATCTGCCAGTCAGTTGATATTCTGACTGTAGTTGAAACAGTTTTTGCCATAACGATGGGTGTTGTATTGACGTCATCATCACCTCAGTGCGAATCAAGCGATCAGAGTAAACCTACTACCTCTTTAATTGCAAAAATGTGGTCGAACTCACCAACTTAAATCCAGTCTCCATCAGAACTTATTTTTCAACAATATGTCCGATATAGTGTCAATCGCACTAAAGGAGATGAACGCTATGTTTCACTTCATCACCATAAAATCATTCACTTTATTGCTGTTTGCCTTACTACTTACAGCTTTCTCAATCAACCATGCCAGAGCCGGTGATTTTAGTATCAGTATTGGTTTCGGGGTTCCAATTGGTTACTACCAGAATGGCTATGTAATCGACCATGATGGCCACCATTACATATACGTTCCTAACCGCCATTATTATCCGCCCAAACATTACTATAAACATAATAGTCACCACTACTACACACGACATGGCTATAGACAACATAAAGGTTTTTCTCGACATGAACCACGTGCATTGGGTTACTTTTATGATTATAACCACCATCGTGGCAATAGGAATTACAGACACTAAGTAGTGTTATCTGTGGGATACAAACTCTGGTAGGTTGATGCTGGTGAGGATGCCTTTATTTCATCTATTGCCATATATTGTATTTATTGACTTATTCTCAATGGAGTCTGACCCCATTGATTTTGGTGCGCGCATGCATCGGATTGTTAGGGGAGTTTTAACTCCATGAAAAGTGTTTATGGATCTGGGTTGAAGCGATATGGCTCAACTAATTGAAAGCCAAACTTTCTATATAAGTTAAACGCTTTATCTAACCTGGGAATCGTATCCAGCTTTATAGATTTATAGCCCAGCTCACGAGCACGCTCAACGAATGAACCAATCAAACTATTCCCAAATCCGTTGCCCTGATATTGAGGCAAAATGAACATCCGCTTCATTTCAGCTACACCTTCAGAGAATCTCCTCAATCCAACAGAACCTACAATTGACCCGTCCACTTCTAGCATTATCATGCTTCCAGATGGCAACCCGTACATTTTAGAGAATTCCGCCATTTCCCCAGCAAAATTCTGAAACGAAAGGTCAATTCCCAGATATTCAGAGTACGCAGCTACGATGGCTTGAGCCGTTCTGAATTGTTCCTGAGTCTCTGCGATGACAATGCGATGATTCATTTTTCCCCTAACGTCTAATTAAGCGGAGCGCGATAGCGCGTCCGCCTTGAATTTTATTGTTAGGTGGGGATTTATGACTAATTTGGTGGTTAGGGTATTTATCAGTCATTTTATTTTTTGGTTCTTGTTTATCTCTATTTTCTTTCCGATTGAGTGAATTATCTCAAGGTAGATAAATAGGAAAAAATATACGCCAGTTAAAATAAATAAGGTATTGGCGACAGGATATAGTGGGCTATCGGTTGGCATTGTTGAACATGATGAGTCACTGACAAGTTTAAAAGATAGATATAAGCATCCAATATAAAATGAAAATGCAAGTGAAAACAAATAAGTCATCCATTTCGATATTTTATTATGTATTGAATCGTAAACAGAAAAATGATTGATGGATAAAATTGCCATTCCTGAGATAAATGCAATAAATAGAGATGCGCTTATTGTTTCAATCATTTATCCACCTAACTTGTTGTTAACGGGAATTAAACATCACTTGTTTTCCCCTCTACTATTAAATCCCTTTTATCCAAAAAAACAATCCAAGTTATTTAATTTTTTTAATGCCCAATATTTTCAAAAAGTAATTTTCAAACGCAGGTTCTGATGAGCCTTTTTTCATTTTATAAATAAAGTATCTCTCAAACCCGACTTTGGCCCAATGTACCCAACGGCCTTTTTTCATCCATGCGGTATTACGTGGTGGAATTTGAGGCATGGCAACAAATGCTGCACCAGTATTACCCATATCCGCTAAACACACGGCATTCCATGTTGCTCTTGCATGTGCTGCTTTGCCTTC
>JBFIJJ010000221.1:0-3880 GCA_041600795.1 Methylophagaceae bacterium
CTATCAATAATGAATAATGCATAGTCTCCATCAAAGAATCGTAGTTTTTTGCACATATAAACTATTTCTTCAAATTCTTTATGAACTGACAATGCAACATAGTAGTTATCTAAATATTTATAGAGTTCTATGATGCAGACGCTTAAGTAATCTATATTTCGAATGACGTTATCTTTGAGACTGGAAATAATTTGTTCTTGCCCATCAGGCAGCATTAGTTGAGTACCGTTGATGTAAATCTCGTACATGCTATTGTCTGTTTCATTCTCAACCAAAACAAAAATATCACTAAAGCTTTTAAAATCATACGCTAAACTTCCAGTATCAGGATTCACAGTGTGTATTGGCAGTACCGGTTTATTCAATGCCGAGTGAATTTTAGTAACTTTACTTCTAAAGTCATCATGTATTTGTTTGCGAATACTTTCTCGTTTTTGAAGTTCAAGATTCTCTTGGTGTGTATTTTTAGAAAAATCTAATGCATCAGAACTTCTTTTCAACTCTTTCCTAGTTTCTGATAATTCATTGATTTGAACTTTGATAGACCAAACAAGAAGCAATATTGTAAAAAAGGAAAAAGCAGGGTTTAAAATCCCGCCAATATAATCGCCGAACTGTCCAAAATTTTCTGTACTTCCTAAACCATTGCCTGAAAACTTAGCGATATAAACAATTAGGACAAAAAATATTAGCACCACACAAAAATAACCAATGTATTCCACCAGCTTTCTAAACAAAGCTATGTCTGAATTTCGATCTTGTTCGTCTTTTTGCTGTTCCATTTCATCACTCCATGACAAACTCAAATCAGAGTATCACGCATCAAGTTATATCAACAATCAAAGTTATAATTGAAACTTACTAAAAATAGCAAAGCTTAAGGTAAAAGCATGGCATTAATGAAAATAAGTGAGTATAGAACTAAATATTTTGCAGAAGGCTCACACCCATCACTGACAACAATTCGTAAATGGGTCGATATTGGTGAGGTTTATGGCGAAGTAATAAATGGTCACTATTATGTCGATCCAGACAAAATGGCTCCGAACATAAAGGTCTTAGTAGATAAAGTGCTTGCTGAGGACGATGAATCAATCTCAACTAAAAAAGATGAAGAAGATGGTCCAATCCAAGCCATAAGTAAGGGTCATTATGAAATTTTAATGGACATTCCTAACCTTGGTAGAAAAGTGTTGCCACCAAAAAAATGATAATAAATTAGAGTGGAAATAAAAAAGAAAAAGGTGGTGTTCTAAGAGCCTGAAAATGGCTTTGTATATGGGTTTAGGATGAATAAAGGAATTTTTGGCAAAAGATTGGCAAAACAAACGGACGATTTTCAAAGAAAATGAAATCAGCCAAAATACCATAAAACATTGATTTTTATAGATATTTTGGTAGGCACGAGTGGATTCGAACCACCGACCCCCACCATGTCAAGGTGATGCTCTAACCAACTGAGCTACGCGCCTGCCGTTAAGCGAAGGAATTATACAGCGCTATAAATTTAACGCAAGCAAATTATGCAGACTCAGGCCCTAATGCAACTGAACGTATATGTTTAATTTCATCACGTAATTTACTCGCTTCTTCAAACTCAAGATTTTGGGCATGACGATACATAGCTTGTTCCATTTGCTGTAAACGTTTTGCCAGTTGTTTAGGTGTCATCGCAGCATAACGCGCCTGTTCTTCTGCAACTTGGGCAATATTCTGTCTATCTAAACGATCTTGTTTTTCATGATCATCAATACTATTACGAATAGCTTTGATTACACCTTTAGGGGTGATGCCGTGTTCTTTATTATATGCGACCTGTTTCGCTCGACGACGATCAGTTTCATCAATAGCTCGTTTCATTGAGCCAGTGATCTGATCGGCATATAAAATAGCTTTACCATTGAGATTTCGAGCTGCACGACCTATGGTTTGAATCAATGATCGCTCTGAACGTAAAAAACCTTCTTTATCAGCATCTAGAATTGCAACCAATGACACTTCGGGAATATCCAAGCCCTCTCTTAATAAGTTAATACCCACTAAGACATCAAACTCACCAAGTCGCAGATCACGCAAAATTTCGACACGTTCAACGGTATCAATATCAGAATGCAGGTAACGTACTTTGACATTATGTTCACGCAGATAATCGGTTAAGTCTTCTGACATTCGTTTGGTTAAGGTTGTGACTAAGACACGTTCATTTTTGGCAACACGTAGATTTACTTCTGATAACAAATCATCAACTTGTGTTGTTACAGGGCGAATTTCAATTTCGGGATCAATCAAACCAGTTGGACGTACTACCTGCTCTACTACTGAGCTGGCATGTTCTTCTTCATATTTAGCTGGTGTTGCAGAAACAAAAATAGTTTGTGGTGCTAATTTTTCCCATTCATCAAACATTAATGGTCGATTGTCCAAAGCTGAGGGCAACCTGAAACCATAATTAACCAGCGTTTCTTTACGTGACCGATCACCTTTATACATCGCACCAATTTGTGGAATCATGACATGACTTTCATCTAATACCAGTAAGGCATCATCTGGCAAATAGTCAAATAAGGTAGGCGGCGCTTCGCCAGCAGTTCGTCCGGATAGATGGCGAGAATAATTCTCGATACCATTGCAATAACCCAATTCAAGAATCATTTCGATATCAAACCGCGTGCGCTGTTCAAGGCGCTGTGCTTCAACCAGTTTGTTTTCTGCATTGAGCACTTCTAAACGCTGTTTCAATTCGTCTTGAATCGCATCAACGGCAGATAAAAGTTGTTCACGAGGTGTGACATAGTGCGTCTTTGGATAAATCGTAATACGCGACAGCCGTTGCAACACTTCGCCAGTCAACGGATCGAAATAGCAAATCTGTTCAATTTCATCATCAAACAATTCAACCCTGACAGCATCACGTTCAGATTCAGCAGGGAAAATATCAATGACTTCACCACGAACTCGATAGGTACCACGGTGCAGCTCAATATCGTTACGTTTATATTGCAGCTCAGTCAGGCGACGTAAGATATCGCGTTGATTAATGACATCACCCTGAACTAAATGTAGCACCATTTCAAGGTAAGAATCTTTATCACCCAAGCCATAAATACACGACACACTGGAGACAATTATTGCATCACGGCGCTCGAGCATAGCCTTGGTCGCAGACAGTCGCATCTGTTCTATCTGTTCATTGACCGACGCGTCTTTATCAATAAAAGTATCGGATGAAGGCACATAGGCTTCAGGCTGATAATAGTCATAATACGAAACGAAATATTCAACTGCATTGTTCGGAAAGAATTCTTTCATCTCACTATAGAGTTGCGCAGCCAAGGTTTTATTAGGAGCCAAAATCATGACTGGGCGTTGAACAGCTTGGGCAACATTGGCAATAGTGAACGTTTTACCCGAGCCAGTTACACCTAGCAGGGTTTGCCACATTTCACCATTATTCAGACCTTCCACCAGTGCTTTAATTGCCGTTGGCTGATCGCCAGCCGGTTCAAAGTCACTCACTAATTCAAATTGTTTAGCCATATACCTTCTGCATTTTTCGGGTTTGGCGTATATTATCAGTCATTTTTGTCAATTTATGTTTTATGAAAGGAAAGATTTTGGATATCAAACTCTCTCAGCGAGTACAAAGCATCAAGCCATCCCCAACACTTGCCATCACTGCACGAGCTGCGGCTTTAAAAGCTGAAGGCAAAGACATCATTGGCCTTGGTGCCGGTGAACCCGATTTTGATACGCCAGACCATATCAAAAATGCAGCAATCGACGCAATCAATCAAGGCAAAACAAAATACACTGCTGTTGATGGCACCGCTGAATTAAAACAAGCTGTTATCGACAAATTTTTGCGCGATAATGGCCTTTC
>JBFIJJ010000222.1:0-3826 GCA_041600795.1 Methylophagaceae bacterium
ACATCATGGCTTTGTAACAGTGTTTCCAGTTGTCCTAATAAAGTAATAACCGCTGGCAGATCACGTCGAAGTTCTTTTAACATAAAACCAAAATCATGCTGTCTAAATGACAATGCCTGCGGTATTTTTTTTAAGACACTATCAGCGGTTTCAGTCGTTTGATAAAGCTGAGCAAAATTAAGTGCTTTAGCGGCATGATCCAGCGCTTTTTGTGGCAGATTATGGGCTTCATCAAACACAAATAGAATTTCTTCAGGATTTGGCAGAACTAAGCCCCCACCCAAGTCAGCATCACTTAATACCAAGTCATGATTTGCAATCACTACATTTGCCGTCATCATGTCACGTCTAACTAGGTAATAAGGGCAGCGTAGATATTGCGAACAACTCTTACCTGCACAGCCTTCTGAGTCGGTTGAAATCTGATGCCAAAGTGCTGGCTCAATCGCATCACTGCGACTATCACGATCGCCATCCCACTGTTGTTTATCCCACTGTTCAAATAATCGTTTTGCCGCTGTTTGTTGTTTGGCTTGTTGATATTTTTGGTCGACATCAAACGATAAATCTTCTTGCACCGGTGATTCAACCAAAGATATCAATTTACTGGGGCACAGATAACGCCTACGCCCTTTGGCTTGAACAACTTTTAATTCTTTGCCTGTGGCTTTAGCAAAGTGTGGCACATCTTTTTGCAACAACTGTTGTTGTAGATTGACGGTAGCCGTACTTATTACCAAGGTTTTTTTATTCTCAAGTGCAATATCAATGGCACCCGCTAAATAAGCTAATGTTTTGCCAACGCCGGTCGGAGCTTCAACCACGGCAACACGTTGATGATCGCCTTGCTTTAATTTTTCAGCGATAAACTGACTCATCTCGACTTGTTGTGGACGAGATTTAAAATCAGGCGTTGCCTGTTCAATATTGGCGAAAAGGGTTTTTATCACGCTATTTAGCTACGACTTGATTAACTAATTCTTTGCCCGCAACAAAATCTAAAATATTCGATACTGTTGTTTCAGAAATATGGAGTAAGGCTTCTTTAGTGAAATAGGCTTGATGCCCTGTTACTAACACATTTGGCAAAGTAATCAGACGTTGAATCACATCATCTTGAATGATTTCAGATGAATGATCTTCAAAAAACAAACTGCCCTCTTGTTCATACACATCTAAACCTAAATAGGCGACTTTATGTTTTTTTAATGCGGCTAATACAGCTTTAGTATCCATCAAAGCACCACGGCTGGTATTGATCAGCATAACGCCCTGCTTCATTTTTTCAATTGCACGATCATCAATAATGTAACGCGTGTCATCGGTGAGAGGACAATGCAAACTAATAATGTCACTTTGAGCCAATAAAACATCTAACTCAACCACTTCAAAACCCATGTTGGTACACTCGTCTTTGTTATATGGATCATAAATCAGAATCGTGCAGCCAAAGGCTTTTAACCGCTCTGCCACTAAGCGTCCAATCTTGCCTCCACCAATAATACCAACGGTTTTGCCGTAGAAATCAAACCCTAACAAACCATCTAATGAGAAATTGCCATCACGCACCCGATTATAGGCACGTGGTAATTTACGACTTAACGCCAACATCAATGAAATCGCATATTCAGCCACAGCATAAGGCGAATAGGCAGGTACATTCACCACGGTAATTCCTAGTTCTTGTGCCGCAACCAAATCAACTTGATTGTAGCCAGCACATCGCAATGCAATCAGCTGTGTTCCACCTTTGTGTAAAATTTCTAGTGTGGTTCGACTCAAGTCATCATTAACAAAAGCGCTTACTATTTCGACCCCATTAGCCATCGGAGCACTAACAGCATTGAGTGGCAGGTTATAACAACAAAAACACAGATTCGAAGATGCCGCCTGTGTCAGAAATGCTTGGTCATAAGGTTTAGCGCTAAAGGCACTGACTTGGATCATAGACATAAAAAATTACTTGGTTAATTATCAGCTATCACTAGCCGAATATTTTACGGTATATTCAATGGAGGAGTATGACTATGACAGAAACAAGTTCGAACACGATCACTACCCTTTGTCTAAACCCGGCTTTAGATGTCACCTATCATGTCAATAAACTCATCCCGGAGCAAAAATCACGCTCAGATGCTGCACGTCACGATCCCGGTGGTAATGGCATTAACATAGGTCGCGCACTTAAACGCATGCAAATTGAGGCGCATACCTTTTGTGTCGTCGCCGGTAGCATAGGGCAATTATTACAAGACTTGCTGCAACATCAACTCGACAACGTCTATTACGAACATGTCTCAGGCGAAACACGGATAAACAGCGCCATTATTGAAATTGATACGCACAAACAATATCAAGTAACCGATGCTGGCACTGAAATTCCACCACTACAACTTGCAAAAGTCATCACTGATTTTATCAATCAAACTGGAAATGGCTTTGGCATTATCACAGGGTCATGCCAACCCAATATACCCAACACCTTATATGCAGATTTAGTCGAACAAATTAATCACGTCGGTGGCAAACCAGTTGTAGATACTCATGGCGACACCCTGAAGCATGCCATTAAAGCTAAGCCATTTTTAATCAAACCCAATCTTTATGAACTAGAAACCATACTGGAATGTAAGCTCCCATCAATTACTGATATTGCCAAAGCTGCCCGCACTATTCAGCAACAAGGTGTCACCCATGTCTGTGTTTCGTTAAGCGAACAAGGCGCCGTACTTGTTAGCCCTGAAAACAGCTATTACGCCAAAGCACTTGATGTTGAAGTCAACACCACTGTCGGTGCTGGTGACTCAATGGTCGCTGGTCTGGTTGCAGGATTCAGCCTTGGAAAATCATCACAAGATGCTTTACGTTATGGTATCGCCTGTGGTGCAGGCACCGTTATGCATCCGGGTACCGAATTATTCTCAGGCCATGAACTTGCTGACTTTAGACAACAGGTCATCATAGAAACACTCGATATCTAGTTCCACAGGATGTTGCTTATTATTCCGCCGAAAGAATTACAAGGCCTCTTTATTCAAGCGTTTCGAGATGTGAGGGCGTATGACTATGACCTATAACAAAGCTATCAACTTCGCGCCTGAGGCGCCGGACGCAGCAAAACTGCGCCGGTTATAACAGCGTTATAAGGCATTGAGATAGTGCGGAAATCATCATGTATTATGTGTTAAAAATAATAATCACAACACTTCTGATAGTTGCTATTTCCGAGGTGTCTAAACGTAGTTCCCTAATAGGGGCCGTTCTAGCCTCCATTCCTCTTGTTTCGGTTATGGCCTTGCTTTGGCTGTACATCGACACAAACGACATTGAAAAAGTTGGTGCATTATCTACTAGCATCTTTTGGTTGGTGTTACCGTCGTTGGTTTTGTTTATTCTACTTCCGGTTTTATTAAAGTTTGGTTGGGGCTTCTATTTAAGTCTCATGGTTTCAATAGCAGCTACGGTGCTTTGCTACTTTGCTATGATATTTTCCCTGAATTATTTTGGGGTTAAGTTGTAAAGGCCTTATAACAAGCACATTAAATTCGCTCCCTACGGTCGCCGGACGCTCGTAAGCTCGCGCCCTTTATGTCGGCGTTAAGTACATTACTAATCAATGGATATCAAAATAAAACGACTGTTAACCTTTATGCTTCTAGCAATTTCAATGGTCTTAGTATTTATAGGCACTGGATTGATTGCTATGTATTTATGGGAAGGCATTATTGTTCGTATAGGAGATTCAGATCAATCACTTATATTCTGGTATTTACCTATTTTGTTTATTGGCTTTTTTAGTTTAGGTTCAGGCATTGTTTTATTTATA
>JBFIJJ010000223.1:0-3811 GCA_041600795.1 Methylophagaceae bacterium
AATAAGCCTGAAGGGAATAAGGTGACTGCAATAGCTCAGCCATACTGTGATAATTGGGCTGAATTATTCAGTCTATTACTATCTGAAGTGAAACCAAATACTGATAAGAGCCTTTCTCAGGCAATCTAAAATGAATGTTTCAATTTTTCCCTTGGTTTCTAAATGGTTTCTGACACGCACAAGAAGTGCTAAAAGAATAATCAGCGTGTGCTTTGATTTTTTTGGTATTTTATTGGCATTATGGTTAGCATTTTGTCTCAGATTTAGTGAAATTTATTATCCGCCGCTTGAACAGCTATGGATATTTCTATTGTCGCCTGTAATAGCTATCCCCATTTTTATTAGATTTGGTTTATATAGAGCAATTGTTCGTTATATTGGCATTAATGCGTTAGGAACTATTTTCAAGGCTGTTGCATTATACATTCTGATATTTTCAGTAATTGTACTGATATCAGGTGAGCGTGCAGGGCTAGTTCCAAGAACAGTATATGGTATTGATGCTTTAATACTTTTATTGTTTATCGGTGGAAGTCGCTTGATTGCTCGCTGGTGGTTTGCAAATGAACAACAAAATTTGAACTTTGATGGAAGAAGATTAAGGTTCATTCCCCCTGTGTTAATTTATGGTGCAGGGGGGGCCGGTATTCAATTAGCAGCAGCACTAAATGCAGGCCATCAACAAAGAGTAGTCGCATTTATTGATGATGATATTCATTTACAAAACCAATCGATTAATGGGCTTACTGCATATCCTTTTAGCAAGCTAAAACAGCTGATCGAAAAATATCAAGTACGAGATGTATTATTGGCAATGCCTTCTATATCAAGAAATCGTCGTAATGAAATTATTCGCCAGTTAGAACCTTTTCCTGTACATGTCAAAACATTACCCGATTTAGGCGATCTTGCCGAAGGCAAAATAACGGTTTCAGATATTCAAGAAGTAGATATAGCTGATATCTTGGGACGTGAGGCTGTAGATCCTATCGATGCCTTATTACATTCAAATATTACTGGTAAAGTGGTGATGATAACGGGGGCTGGAGGTTCTATAGGGTCTGAACTTTGTCGGCAAGTAGCCAAGCTTAAACCGACAGCACTGGTCTTGTTTGAGCTGAATGAATTTAGTCTATATGCCATTGAAAAAGAATTGCAACAATATGATTCTACATTGCCCATTATTACGTTACTTGGCTCCGTGCAAGACCAACAACGATTAGAAAAAGTATGCCAACAATTTAACGTCACAACAATTTATCACGCGGCAGCCTATAAGCATGTTCCATTGGTTGAAAAAAATATTATTGAAGGTGTAAGAAATAATATTTTTGGCACATTAAGTTGTGCTAAAGCCGCAATGAATTCTGGTGTTGAAACTTTCGTTTTGATATCTACGGATAAAGCTGTTAGACCAACTAATACGATGGGTGCAACCAAACGTTTTGCTGAATTAATACTACAGGCTTTGGCGGAAGAGAAACAATTAAATCAACGCACTCGATTTACCATGGTACGATTTGGGAATGTCTTGGATTCTTCAGGATCCGTGGTACCGTTATTTCGTGAGCAAATTGCAAATGGTGGTCCTGTTACCGTAACTGATCCACGTATTATTCGTTATTTTATGACGATTCCAGAAGCAGCAGAACTGGTAATCCAAGCTGGGGCAATGGGCCAGGGTGGAGATGTATTTGTACTTGATATGGGAGAACCAGTACAAATACTTGATTTAGCTAAGCGAATGATTCATCTGAGTGGCTTCATTGAGCAAGATGGAAATACTCCTGATGGTGATATCGAAATCATTTTTACGGGCTTGCGACCAGGTGAAAAGCTATATGAAGAGTTGTTAATTGGCGAAAATGTCTTGTTGACAGAGCATCAGAAAATTATGCGGGCACAAGAAAAAGTCATTGGATGGCAGCAATTATCTTTAATTCTAGAACAATTAGAGCACGCGACTATACATAATGACTTTTCTCAAATACGCGAGATTATGTTTAGCTATGTTGATGGGTTTGAACCACAATGTGGCATTGAGGATTGGTTAGTTTGAATAGCCTACAAAATGTTAATCAATCGATATAACTTAAGCTTTATATCTGAAAATATTAATCCGAAAGTGTATCATTTATCATTTTTAGCTAGGTTGTTATATGTGTGGAATTGTTGGCGGTATTGCGGAGCGAAATTTAGTACCTATATTACTTGAGGGACTAAAGAGACTTGAATATCGAGGTTATGATTCTTCAGGTATAGCTGTCTTAGATGAAAACAATGTCTTAGAGCGAATCCGTTCACTTGGAAAGATAAAAAACTTACAAGAAAAAATTAATTCGCATCTACCACCATTAGCGGGGCAATTAGCAATTGCTCATACTCGTTGGGCAACACATGGGGTGCCATCAGAAAATAATGCCCACCCACATATAAGTAATGATCAAGTAGCTGTTGTACATAATGGCATTATTGAAAATTATCAAACTTTAAAGGCAAAACAACAAGCAGCAGGTTATGTGTTTGAATCAGAGACTGATACAGAGGTTGTGGCTCATGGTATTCACCATCAACTACAGCAATCACCTGATATTTTCACTGCAGTTGCAAATGCGATAGCTGAGTTTGAGGGGGCCTATGCAATTGGCGTTATTAGTAAACACGAACCAGATACTCTGATTGCGGCTAGGAAAGGTAGCCCACTTGTTATTGGTATAGGTATTGGAGAACACTTTATAGCGTCAGACGTTTCGGCTTTATTACCGGTCACACAACGGTTTATTTTTCTCGAAGATGGTGATATTGCAAAAATAAGTCGCGAAAGAGTTGAAATTTTTGATGTCTCGGGTTCTTTAGTTGAACGCCCGATTAATCAATCATCTCTAAATACAGCCGCCGTAGAACTGGGTGAGCATAAACACTTTATGCACAAAGAGATCTTTGAGCAACCACAAGCAGTGATTGATACGCTTGAAGGTCGCATTGGTCAAAGTGACGTGTTAGTTTCTTGTTTCGGTTATGAGGCTGAATCTGTTTTTAAATCGATAGAGAGAATACAGATTATCGCATGCGGTACGAGTTATCATGCTGGTTTAATTGCAAAGTATTGGAGTGAAGATATTTTGGGTTTACCATGTCAAGTTGAGGTAGCCAGTGAATATCGTTATCGAAATCCAGTGATCGAAGATAATACTCTTTTTGTTACGATTAGTCAGTCAGGTGAAACAGCTGACACTTTAGCTGCACTTCAACAAATTAAGCACAAATTAAATACATCGTTGCACAACGGCGAGGTCAGTCTAAATATACCAACATTGGCAATCTGTAATGTTGCCGAATCTAGTTTGACAAGAGAGTCTGATCTAACTTGTCTCACTCATGCTGGCCCAGAGATTGGTGTTGCTTCAACAAAGTCGTTTACAACCCAATTGGTTTTGTTAGCGTTAATGGTTACATCTATAGGAAAAGTTCAGAATAGAATAGATTCTGCTCAGGAAAAACGTATAGTGGAAGGCCTACAGAAACTACCAAACATGGTTAACAATGTACTACAGCACGAAGAGACCATTAAGGAAATAGCTATTTTGTTTGCTGATAAGCAGCATGCTTTATTTCTTGGGCGAGGAACTATGTACCCAATTGCTCTTGAAGGGGCATTAAAATTAAAAGAGATTAGTTACATACATGCTGAGGCCTATCCTGCAGGGGAATTAAAGCATGGGCCGTTAGCCTTGATAGATGAACAAATGCCTGTTATTGCAGTTGCTCCTCATGATGATTTATTAGAAAAACTTAAGTCTAATTTACAAGA
>JBFIJJ010000224.1:0-3783 GCA_041600795.1 Methylophagaceae bacterium
CAAATAGAGGGGCCTTTGCGAGGTTATACACCGATCATTGGTGTCTATGGTGTGTCTTTATTAACGGCACTTTCAGCCGGGTTAGTTGCTAGCGCGATCACGACAAAACGCTGGTGGACGTTGATTTTAGTCGTTGTTATCTGGGCAGGCGGCGATTTACTTAGTGATAAAAGCTGGACTGAAGCCAAGGATGGTCAGATAAAGGTCAGTATAATTCAAGGCAATATTCCACAAGAGATAAAGTGGAATAAAGACCAGCTATACAAAACCTTAGCCCTCTACCAACAGCGAACAGAACAAAACTGGGCCAGTGATTTAATTGTTTGGCCAGAAAATGCGGTGACTGTTTTTTATCATCAGGCAAAAGAGTTTTATCTTGATCCTCTTGCCGAAAAAGCGCGAGCTCACAATACCGATATTTTGTTAGGCTTGCCTTATATGGCGCTAGACTCTAAAAAATACTTTAACAGTATGATGAGTTTGGGTAGTTATGAAGGTTTTTATCATAAAAAACATTTGGTTCCGTTTGGCGATTATGTGCCTTTCGCTTGGCTTAGAGGTTTGATCGCTTTTTTTGATTTACCCATGTCTAGTTTTGAACCCGGTCCTCAACAACAGGCGTTATTGCAAGCGGCAGGGCAAGAGATTGGTGTTTCAGTTTGTTATGAGGATGTTTTTTCAACGGAAGTGCTTGAGACTGTACCTAAAGCAAGCCTGTTAGTTAATGCTACAAATAATGCGTGGTATGGTGATTCGTTTGCACCGCATCAACATTTACAAATTTCACAAAATCGTGCTTTGGAAACAGGTCGTCCAATTATTCGCGCAACCACGAATGGTATCTCTGCACTTATTGATTCGCATGGTCATTTACAGGCTGTTACCAAGCAATTTGAAGAAGCGGTATTGACTGGGAATATTCAACCACAGCAAGGTTCAACCCCCTATGTTCAATGGAGACAATGGCCGGTAATGTTATTGTCACTGTTCATGTTTATGGTGTGGGCGTATTATCGTCGCATTGTTGTTAACAAGAAGTCGTAATGCAGTTTTTAACTATACAACGCATCTTAGGCATATTATTAGGCCTGTTTAGTTTCACGTTATTGCCGCCGATTGTTGTGTCTTTGTTTTATAACGATGGTGCAACGCAGGCATTTATTGACGCATTTTTATTGCTGTTATTGTCCGGCCTTTTATTTTGGTTGCCTGTGCGCAATCATCGCAAAGAACTAAAAATTCGTGACGGTTTTATCGTGGTTGTCATGTTTTGGGTTACGCTTGGCCTGTCAGGGGCTATTCCATTTTTTATGACGCAAGTGCCTGCGATGTCATTTACCGATGCGGTATTTGAGTCTATGTCCGGTTTAACAACAACCGGCGCTACCGTGCTTACCGGTTTAGATGATTTACCTAAATCAGTGTTGTTCTATCGCCAATTTCTGCAATGGTTAGGCGGCATGGGTATTGTGGTATTAGCAGTGGCCATTTTGCCTTTATTGGGTATCGGGGGGATGCAGTTATATCGAGCTGAAACACCTGGTCCAATGAAAGATTCCAAACTTACGCCACGCATAACTGAAACGGCAAAAGCGCTTTGGTATATCTATCTATCATTGACGGTTTTATGTGCAGTCTCATTTTACTGGGCTGGAATGTCTTGGTTTGATGCAATTGGTCATAGTTTTTCGACGGTGGCGATTGGTGGATTTTCTACGCATGACGCCAGCATAGGCTTTTTTGATAGCCCCTCTATAGAAATGATTGCTGTAGTGTTCATGCTTATTTCAGGTATGAATTTCTCATTACATTTTCTAGCATGGCGACATCGCTCCATCAAGCATTATTGGGCGGATGCTGAGTTACGTACCTATGTGTGGATTTTGGTGTTAATTTCAGCCATAACATCGTTATATTTATTATTTACACATACTTTTGATAATCCATGGACTGCAATTCATCAAGGGATCTTTCAAGCTATATCAATAGGCACAACTACAGGGTTCACCACTACAGATTACTATTTATGGCCTGGTTTTTTACCTATTCTCTTATTGATGGCAAGTTATGTCGGTGGATGTGCCGGCTCAACGGGTGGTGGCATTAAAGTTATTAGGGTTATGTTGTTGTTCAAACAAGGGTATCGTGAAGTTTTACGTCTGATACACCCGAATGCAATATTTTCTATCAAGGTAAACAATAAAGCATTACCGTCCAAAATTGTCGGAGCGGTATGGGGATTCTTCGCTCTGTATGTTTTCTGTTTTAGTCTCATCCATCTTATGCTGATGGCAACTGGCTTGGATATCGTCACCTCATTTTCTGCTGTCACAGCATGTCTAAACAATTTGGGACCTGGTTTAGGTGACGTTGGAGCTAATTACAGTGAAATTAATTCACCTTCCAAGTGGATACTGTGTGTTGCTATGTTGTTAGGGCGTCTAGAAATATTTACATTGTTGGTGGTGTTGACTCCCGCATTCTGGAGGCGCTGAGTTGAAATCGCTCCAAACAAAATGGGACCGCATTTATAGTGAGCGTCCAGTTCAACCTTCAGCATCACTAGTATTACAGCAAAATAAACACTTATTACCTAAGTCTGGCGTTGCTCTAGATATCGCTTGTGGTCAGGGCGGAAATGCAATATTACTTGCTGAGTCAGGATTAGTGGTTGAGGCATGGGATCTATCGCCGGTAGCTATTAAACAAGTTGATACGATTGCAAAACAAAAGGACTTAACTATATCGGCTAAGGCCATTGATGTGATGGCGCATCTACCGGAGTCACGTACATTTGATGTTATCACGGTAAGCTATTTTCTTGAGCGGACTATATGTCCAGCAATCATTGCGGCACTCAAACCTGGTGGTGTATTGTTTTATCAGACTTATTGCCAACAAAAAGTCGTTGAGCAAGGGCCAACAAATCCTGATTATTTATTGGCAGAGAATGAACTGCTGACATTATTTTCAGGTTTAAATGTACGCGTTTATCGTGAAGAGGCGCTATTAGGACAGCATGATCAAGGTTGGCGAAATCAAGCTATGTTGGTTGCACAAAAGCCGATTTAAGCTGTAACGGCAAGTTAAATTAAAGAAAAACTTGATGTGATCAAGTTTGATCAGTAAAATTACTCGGTTCTAAGAGCCCTGATATTGAGATCGGGTGCTGTTTTTAGCCAAACACTAATTGATGAGTACAGATATGAAAGCGGATATCCATCCAGAATACAACGAGATCGATGTTACCTGCAGTTGTGGTAATTCATTTAAAACACGCTCTACACGTAATAGCGCTTTGACTTTAGATGTCTGTGCAGAATGTCATCCGTTCTACACTGGCAAGCAAAAAATGCTTGATACTGCTGGCCGTGTTGATAAATTCCGTCAAAAATACGGTAAATAATCTATCCAGACGAGTTTGTCTGGCACTTGATTTGCGACTAATGGGTTTGTGCTAATGAGTACATATCGCACTAGCTTGAAAAGCCTCTGCATAACAGCAGGGGCTTTTTTGTTTTTTATCTTAGCAGGTTGTGCTCAAAATCCGGTGTCGGGCAAGCATGATTTTGTAATGCTGAGCGAAGATAGCGAAATAGCAATTGGTCGCACCAATCATCCTAAAATTATTACGCAGTATGGGCGATATGAAGATGAAAGCTTACAGGCTTATGTTCAGTCTGTTGGCGAGCGTTTAGCAAATGTTAGTCATCGTGACGATTTACGCTATCGTTTTACCGTTTTAGATTCTCCGGTTATCAACGCTTTTGCTTTGCCAGGCGG
>JBFIJJ010000225.1:0-3678 GCA_041600795.1 Methylophagaceae bacterium
TATAAAACGAACAGTATCGCCCGCTTTAAGTTGGCCTAGCTTCCATAATTCTGCTGTTATCACTGTTGCAGGACAAACAAAACCACCCAGAGAAGGCCCATCTGGCCCTAAAATCACAGGCATATCACCCGTGAAATCAATGGTACCAACTGCATAAGCATTATCATGGATATTGGAAGGATGAAGACCTGCTTCACCGCCTGTTGTTCTGGCCCACTCAGGTCTTGGGCCAATTAAACGAATTCCAGTACGACTTGAGTTATAGTGAATCTCCCAATTAGCAGCAAAAAATGCTTCGATATCTTCATCTGTTAGAAAATCAGGCGCACCATGTGGACCATAAATGACTTTGATATCCCAGTGTTTGCTAATTGATGGAATTAATTCATCGGGTAATTGTTGTCCGATCCTGTGCTCTGCGACCTCAGCACTTAAGTGAAGCACATCACCTGTTTTTAAGGTACGACCAACATGACCACCAAATTGACCCAAGGTGAATGTCGAGCGTGATCCTAGATATTCAGGGCATTGAATGCCACCACTAACAAGTAAATAACTTCGAGCGCCATCACCGATGATTTTGCCTAATGACAGTACATCGCCAGCCTCAATTTTAATTACTTTCCACAATTCAATAGACGCATCATTAAGACGAGCATCAATGTCAGCACCAGCTATTACGATTGTGGTCGCACTATTAAATTGTAATGTTGGTCCACTTAATGTCAGCTCTAAACCAGCACAGGTTTGCTCATTACCTAATAGGCTATTACCTAATCTGAATGAAACATTATCAAAGGGTCCAGACGGTGGTATTCCCACATCCCAATGATGTTGACGACCGGGGTAGTCTTGAATCGTACTAAACGTACCCGGCGAGATAACATTAATACTTAATGGCTGATAGACAAAACTATCAAGATAACGTGTGGTTATTTTGGCTGCTCTAAAGACATCTGCTGCTAAAACCTGTCTGACATATTCTCTATTGGTTTCAATGCCATACAGTTTAATATTATCAAGTGTTTGACTTAATTTAAGCTGTGCATTTTCACGTGTATCGGCATGACAAATTACTTTAGCTAACATCGGATCAAAAAATGATGATATTTCTAATCCTGCCTTGATCCAATGGTCGATACGCACATTATCATCATCTGGAAATTCAACTTGTGTTAGTAATCCAGCTGATGGTTGGAAGTTTTTAAATGGATCTTCAGCATAGATCCGAACTTGAATCGCATGGCCTTTTGGCTGTGGTGCAACATCGGGTAAGTTACTCTCACCTGCTCCGACCTCGATCATCCAACGCACAAGATCGACACCATATACTTCCTCTGTGACACCATGTTCGACTTGCAGTCGGGTGTTCACCTCCAAGAAATAATACTGATCATTGGCCATGTCATAAACGAACTCAACCGTGCCTGCACTACGATAATTAATTGCCGACATCAAGCGCAACGCGACTTCATGCATCGAGTGGCGGACTGAATCAGGAATATTGGCGGCAGGTGCTTCTTCAATCACTTTTTGATTACGACGTTGAGCCGAACAATCACGATCACCCAAAGCCAATACATGGCCTTTACCATCACCGATGATTTGAATTTCGATATGACGGGCAGCGGTGATAAATTTTTCAATAAACACGCCGTCATTTGAAAAGTTATTTGCACCTAAACGCTTTACTGATTCAAAAGCTGCTCGTAATTCAGCTTCATTATTACACCGCATCATGCCAATACCACCACCACCAGCGGTAGATTTGAGCATCACTGGATAACCGGTTTTTGCTGATACGCTAACTGCATCTTCAATATTATTGAGTAAATCACTGCCCGGTAATAACGGCACATCATTTTGTTGAGCCAGTTCTCTGGCACGATGTTTAAGCCCGAAAGCTTCCATTTGTTCAGGTGTGGGTCCTAAAAACACGATATCGTTTTGTTCGCACTTTCGTGTAAAGTCAGGATTTTCACTTAAAAAACCATAGCCAGGATGGATTGCTTCAGATTGAGATTGTTTAGCAATCGTCAAAATAAGATCCTGGTCAAGGTAGGTGTCGGTCGCACTGCCCTCACCTAGCGAATAAGCTTCATCTGCAAGGCTAACATGTAAAGAATTACGATCAGCTTCTGCATAAACTACGACGGCTTCAATATTCATCGCATGCAAACTACGAATAATTCTGACTGCAATCGCTCCACGATTTGCAATCAATACTTTTTTAAACATAGTAATAACCACTCTGTGTGGGTCGTCCCATTGTGTTACCGCTATTTTGAGTCGTCTCAAAATATGTCAGAAAGATAGAAATTAATTCCATATCAAAATTTCTACCGGTGTTGGGTTATAGGCATTACATGGGTTATTCAGCTGTGGGCAATTGGAGATCAATACAATTACATCCATTTCAGCTTTCATTTCCACATATTTACCGGCTTCAGAAATGCCATCTTCAAAGGTCAAACCGCCCTCTTTCGTAATAGGCACATTCATAAAGAAGTTAATGTTATGGGTGATATCACGTTTACTGACACCAAAGTGTTCATTTTCAGCAATCGCTAACATCCAACTATCACGACAGGCATGCATACATTTCTTTTCGAGTGCATAACGAACGGTATTCGATTCAGTGGCACAAGCACCACCCAAGGTGTCATGTCGACCACAGGTATCAGCAGTGATTTCTAGCATGGTGTTGCCTAGATTAGAGATCAATTTCGTGCCAGCTGTTAAATAGGCATTGGCTTGTTCACGAATCGTATCGATGGCGCTATAGCGTTCACTTGGATCTTCGGCACTAAAAAATAAGGTATCAGCAGCTTGATTACCTTCCAGATCCAGAATACGAAACGTCTGACCAGCTTTTACTTCGTGCATCCAGTAATCACCAGCTAATATCACCTCACGATATACAGCTTGTTCTGGCACTAAATTACTTTGTTTAATCATGCTGCACCTCCAGTCGTGCAACAGGCATCAGAATGAGTACCTATGTGATAGAGATAATTGTTTTTAAAGCCCCGCAGATTTTCAGCACATGCATTCATACATTCGTCATCATCAGCAACTGGAGCAGATTGACGTAATTGGTAGGTCACCGGTTTTTTAGGATAGTCACTAGCTGTGTTCATAGGATGAGGACACGTATGCATTAAGACTAATGTATCCATTTCAAAGCGAAGATCGACATAGTCCCCTGCTTTACTATGACCTTCGACAAAACTAAGGTTACCGTCATCATCTGTCGCCACTTTAGAAAAGAAATTCAGGTTAGCGGCCATATCACGTTTATTTAAACCGTATTTTGCTAACTCGACTAGAAATGCATGATCACCACTGATATTCCAATCATTACGATTTTCTTGATAATTTTTTACACCCCATTTCTTTTGCATAAGTTGGTCGCTCAAATTACCGCCAACCGTGTCATGCCAACCCAAACTATCATCAATAATTGAACAAAATATGTGGCCCATATCGGAATATAAACAATGGCCTTTAGTTAGTTTAAATGTGTGCTGACATTTCAAAGTATCAGGTGCGTTATAACGTTCTAATTTTTCACTTGGGTTATAAAGCATCATGGCTAAATTGGCGCCACCCTGTTGATCAATCAAGCGAAATGTTGTGCCTTTCCTAATCAACATTGACCAGTGCGCGCCGCCCGGA
>JBFIJJ010000226.1:0-3672 GCA_041600795.1 Methylophagaceae bacterium
CCTTCAAGTACTTCACGACGGCGTTTTACAACGGCTTTTTCAAGCTTGAATTCAGGAATACCAAAAGTCAGCAAACCACCAATTTCAGGATATTTATCATAGACAACTGGTTTAACACCATTTCGTATTAAGACATCAGCGCAACCTAGACCAGCAGGACCAGCGCCAATGACCGCAACACGTTTACCAGTATCTTTAACATCAGATAAATCTGGGCGCCAACCTTGGTCTAAGGCCGTATCGGTAATGTATTTTTCTACCGAGCCAATTGTCACTGCACCAAAACCATCATTTAAGGTACAAGCACCTTCGCATAAACGGTCTTGTGGACAAACTCGACCACAAATTTCAGGCAAGGTATTAGTTTGATGAGATAACTCTGCAGCTTGTTCTAAATTGCCTTCACTGACTAATTTCAACCAGTTTGGAATGTAATTATGTACAGGGCATTTCCATTCACAATATGGATTACCACATTCTAAACAACGATCTGCTTGTTCTGCTGAGGTATCTTTATCAAATTCACCGTAAATTTCGCCAAAACCTTTAATACGCTCTTGAGCTTCTGCTTTACTAGGGTCGTGTCGACCGACATCTAAAAATTGAAAAGTATTTTTCGCCATAATGATTACTTAATTCGCTCTGATTGAAAGGTTAGGCTGCTTTAGTGGCTTGATTTAACAAACCATCAAGTGCTGCTGCTTTTGGTTTAACTAACCAGAATTGGTTTAAACGTTGTTCAAACGTATCTAACAATTGGTTACCCCAAACACTGCCTGTTTCTCGAACATGATCTTCAATCATTCCTTTTAGGAATAACGCATGATCCGATAGCTCGCCACTATCAATCCGAACTAATTCTACTAACTCTTTGTTGTAGCGCTTATCGAAAGTGCCATCGATATCTAACACATAGGCAAATCCACCGGTCATACCTGCACCGAAGTTCAAGCCGGTCTCACCTAAAACAGCGACAATACCACCTGTCATATATTCACAACCATGGTCACCAACACCTTCAACAACAGCAGTCGCGCCTGAGTTACGAACGGCAAAACGTTCTCCAGCCATACCCGCTGCATACAAGTATCCACCTGTTGCACCATATAAACATGTATTACCAGCAATACTTGCTTCTTGTGTAGCAAAATCACTTTCTGGTGAAGGATAAATAACCAACTTACCGTCAGCCATACCTTTACCGACGTAATCGTTAGCATCACCTTCAAGACGCATTTCTAAACCACCGGCATTCCACACACCAAAGCTTTGACCAGCAGAACCAGTAAGCTGAACTTTAATCGGTGTATCACTCATGCCATAGTTGCCATGATGACGTGCGATTTCTCCTGATACCCGCGCACCAATCGAACGATTGATATTACGAATATCATAGCTAAAGAAACCACCTTTTTTATTGGCAATGGCATCTTGCATATCAGCAACCATTTGCTCAGCCAATTCACCTTTATCGTAAGGCACATTATGTGGCTCAACACAAAATTGAGGTTTATCCGCTGATACGCCACCAGAAGATAACAATGGTGCCAAATCTAATTTGCGTTGTTTATCGGTAGTGCCTGGCAATACTTTTAACAAGTCGGTACGACCAATCAATTCCGCCATGCTTGACACGCCTAATGCTGCCAACCACTCTTGAGTCTCACGCGCAACAAATTGAAAATAGTTCATTACCATCTGCGGCAAACCAATAAAGTGGTTACTACGCAACTTATCGTTTTGTGTTGCAACACCGGTTGCACAGTTATTCAAATGACAGATACGTAAGAATTTACAACCAAGCGCGACCATTGGGCCTGTCCCGAAAGCAAAACTTTCAGCACCCAGAATAGCGGCTTTAATTACATCTAGACCTGTTTTTAAACCACCATCTGTTTGTAAACGTACTTTATCGCGTAAATCATTTGCACGTAATGTTTGATGGGTTTCGCTCAAGCCTAACTCCCATGGACCACCAGCATATTTCACTGATGTTAATGGGCTGGCAGCGGTACCGCCGTCATAACCTGATACCGTAATCAAATCAGCATACGCTTTAGCCACACCTGCCGCGATTGTTCCAACACCTGCTTCTGATACCAACTTAACTGACACTAACGCACTTGGATTAACTTGTTTTAAGTCAAAAATTAGTTGCGCCAAATCTTCAATTGAATAGATATCATGATGCGGCGGCGGTGAAATCAGGGTTACGCCTGGCACAGAGTGACGCAAAGTTGCAATCATTTGATTAACTTTACCACCTGGTAATTGACCACCTTCACCCGGTTTAGCACCTTGCGCTACTTTAATTTGTAATACTTCGGCATTGACTAAATAATTAGGTGTGACACCAAACCGGCCAGAGGCTACTTGTTTGATTTTAGACACACGCTCAGTACCAAAACGAGCAGGGTCTTCACCACCCTCACCTGAATTTGAACGACCACCAAGTCGATTCATTGCTGTCGCTAATGCTTCATGTGCCTCTGGTGATAACGCACCTAAGGACATACCGGCGCTGTCAAAGCGAGACAAGATATTGCCAACTGGCTCGACTTGATCCAATGTTAATGGCTTGTCGGCTAATTTTAAGTCTAGTAAATCACGCAAAACCATTGCTGGGCGTTCATTAACTAATTTGGCATAGGCTTTATAGTCATCATAACTTCCGCCCTGTACCGCTTTTTGTAATGTTGCGATGATATCGGGATTATAGGCATGGTATTCACCACCATGAACAAATTTCAGCAAACCGCCTTGTGCACGTGTTTTACGTGTATTCCACGCACGTTTCGCTAAGGCTTTTTGATCTGCATGAATTTCATCAAATCCTGTTCCGCTGATGCGGCTGGTTGTAGCATAAAAACACTTCTCAACAACTGACTCGTGCAACCCTACAATTTCAAATAATTGGGCACCACGGTAACTCGCAATGGTTGAAATACCCATTTTTGAAGTCACTTTAAATAAGCCTTTATTGATCCCTTTACGATAGCGTTTACATGCTTCTGGACGAGTGATATTTTTAATCTCGCCCGTTTGAATCAAGTCATTCAAGCATGCGTAGGCTAAATAAGGATAAATTGCTGTTGCACCATAACCTAATAAAACACCAAAATGATGTGGATCTCGTGCTGTCGCAGTTTCAACCACAATATTGGCATCACAACGCAAGCCGGTTTTGATTAAGCGATGATGAACTGCACCCGTTGCCAACAAAGCATGGACAGGTAATACATCTTTTGACATGCCGCGATCACTTAATACAATGATCACAGTGCCATTACGCACAGCTTGTTCTGCTTGATCTGCAATAGCATCAATAGCAGTTTCTAAACTGCCATCAGCAGGATAACTTAATACAATCCGTGTTGATTTATATTCGCTGTTATTTTGACCCAGCGCTAACAGCTGATCGAAGCGACTTTCAGATAGAACCGGTGAATCGACAATAACACGCTGGGCGTGATCAGCACCTTCTTCAAACAAGTTACGCTCTTGACCAAAACATGTTTCTAAAGACATTACGATGTTTTCACGTAATGAATCAATTGGCGGATTAGTTACTTGCGCAAATTGTTGACGGAAATAGTCAAACAATGAACGTTCTTGTTGTGACATGACAGGAAATGGCGTGTCGTCACCCATAGAACCAACAGCTTCCATTCC
>JBFIJJ010000227.1:0-3656 GCA_041600795.1 Methylophagaceae bacterium
AGTCGTCGCTTCATAAACAGGTTCAATCGAAAAGACAACAAGCATCGTCAACAGAGTAATAACAATGGCAAATCCAATAATGGACCATTTATGAATCGACAAAATACGTATGTATTCACTTAGATTTATTTCATCTTCTTCACTATGGGTCGGATGTTGGTGCATCGTTTTATGTAGGTCGTTCATTAATATGGTTTAAAAAAAGCTTTCTTCAACAGTGATGATATCTCCTGGGTTAATAAAATCATCAAGTTTAACCGGTTTTGGTTTCCCGCTGGGATCACTATCATGAATGATATTGATTTTTTCTTTGGAAGCGCGTTCTTTAAAACCACCTGCAATTGAGATCGCTTTGCGTACTGTGACACCGGGTTGAAAAGGAAACCCTCCGGGATCCTCAACTTCACCATTAACATAAAATTGTCGGTATTCAATAATATCAACTGAAACCTTAGGATTTATCAAATAATCCCCTTTCAGCATATTTGTAATCCCACTTTCTAATTTACCCGGTGTAAGACCGATGACTTTTAATTCGCCTAAAAACGGATAAGAGATTGTGCCGCGGTCACTTACCCTGGACTCAAGGTACAGGTCTTCTTCATCATAAACCTGGATTCTGACTGTATCACCCGCTCCCAACACGTAGTCTGGTAGCCCTACTTTAGCCGAATCTACCGCAGCAAAAGCAAAATCAGGAATACAGATAATGAGATATAATAAGATTTGAATAGTTCTTAAGTACAAATTGTTCATATTAATATAGAAACATAAATCAAGATTATATTTAAGAGCTTGAACTAATTTAACATGCGAATTGAATGTTCGACACTTTACTCGGCGAGTAATGTCTAGCCGAGAACTTTCGATAGGAAATAAATTTAGAAGGTTACTGTGGCGAATGCTTCAAACTTATTTGTTTCATAGTCAAATATACTGATTGTAGAATCACGCTCATCGTATGTATAACCTGCACCTAATGCCAGCCATCGTCGAATGTCGTAATTTACGCTCACACTTGCGGTGATTAGATCATCTGATCGCGGCGTTACAACTTGATCAAAACTATTTTCTGCATATGTGAAATTAACTAATGAGGAAAGTCTTGGAAGCCACTCATGTAGCCAACTAGCGTTTACAGAATCGTTTTTAATAAAGTTGCCTGCACCATTCGTTTCCTGAAAATCACGTGCTGTGCTAAGACTGACGATAGAATATGTTCTTGGACGCCACTCTATACCTAACTCCCAAGTGATATCATCACCATCTGCGCGCGCAGGCGCATCGAAATTCTTTTGGATATAACCAATCTGTGCGGTACCTGTTGTTTTGTATGTGCTTTCCCAGGTTACACCAGCGAGTATCCTTGAAGTTGTACTATCGATACTTGTTGTTGTTGCAGCTTGCGTATCATAGTTAACTTCTAATACACGCCCTTCCAGGACGAGCGAAGTCTTAGGCATAACCCGATAATAAAGTCTGGCGCTACCATAAGTATCTTCACGGTCACGCACAGCAGTTGTTGCACGATTATTCTCATAATCTTTGGCAATATATCCAACATCCAGTTCAGCACGACCTTTAGCCGTTTCTGCGCCGTATGCGAAGTTTGATTCTAATTTCAAGTGATGCCATTCGTCTGGATTTGCTTGAACAGCGCCAGTACCTTCTGCAGCACCTGTACCTCTTGGGTCATGTGAATCAAAAAACTCACCCCGTATAGCAAGGTAATAACGGCTGGTGGGAAACAATTCGAATCCAAGGCCAAATCGTTGATCTACGTAATCATCCGCACTACTGCTCTCGTGAGCTGCTGCAGAAATCAGGTAATCCGCAACCATTCGCTTAGTGTTGCTTTCCTTTTCATACACAAGGTTTGTCTCTGCGACAGTACCAAAGCTTTCTATCTCACCACTAGCAGCACTAGTTAAGTTATCGTTATGGAAGGGCTTAAGAGTAAAACTAGGTGATAATCTAGCACCGTCGCCGACGTCAATACCTTGGCCATCAAGTAATTCTGCTGATGCGATAGTTGGTAATAACAACCCAAACAAAATTATATGCAGATAATTAACTTTCATTTCCCTATATTACTCCCCGTGATAATTCGTAATATCTTACTTGCATGGTACGGAATTCATCATGAATACATGAATTCTTTGTATATTCTTCAACAACTTATACATTCTATATTATGTAAAGACAATAAATCAAACTAATTTTGTATGTTTATATTCTAAATAAATCAGTAACTTATTATCAGAATCATAGAAAGCTATTGGTATATTAAATTCAGTATGAATACAAAACAAAACTAAGTCTGTTTTTCCAAATGCAAACTTACCCAACTTAGTGCCAGTAACACCGTGAATGTTGCTGCATTAGCGGGTATTTGCAGATTAAAATCCACCAGTGAGTGAATCAGAATGGCTGTCATCCCCATAATCGAGGCAAACGAAATGCCTCGCATCAATGGATCTCGACGAGAATAGTGTGCTTTCAGTGCAGCAATAAGACAAAAACCAACGATCAGCCCTAACAGTGAAAGACCAATCCAACCGGTCTCAGCAGCAAACTGTAGGTAATCGTTATGGGCCTCCCGATAAAACCCATGAATGTCTTTACTGCGGTATTGCGGAAAAACGGAAGAAAAGCTACCTAATCCACTGCCGGTCAATTCATAATCCTGCCATTGAATCTGCACATCACGGTAAACTTCATTCCGAGCTTCAGTAAGGGTATTTGTCTCTTGTACTCTCTGTTTGAGACGCTCAAAACCAAACCATTGGCTCACAATTAGGATATCAATCAATACTAGGCTCACAAGCAGGATCACTGTCGAGCGGGTTGCATGTCGGGAAAAACACAAACCAATCACTCCAGTTAGGGCCAAACTGATGAAAAAGGCCGTATTCCCCATTCTAGAATGGGTCAGAACCAGCGCGATGACCATCATTACCAAGCTTAACCTGATCCGCGCCTTGGTACTTAATAATAGTTTTAAAAAACGCAGCACTCTTTGTTTCACCGTTACGGCCGTTGTCGTATCAAGCGAGGCAATCATCAACCCAATGCCGATCGCGAGTGTCATTTCCAAATAACCGGCGAGATGATTACGATTGACAAAGGTTCCGGTGGCGACACCAAGATAGGCATATTTCTTGATAAAAAAACCGTATTCCAGATTCGACAAGGTCATCACAGCGCCATAAACAGCCTGAAACAAGCCATTACAGATCAGAGCGTAACACATCAGCTTCAAACGCCGCCGCCGGGTCATCAGATTCAGCACCAGGCAAAACACCAGAAAATAGGTAACACTCAATAACAACGATACCTTGCTGATATAAGGATCCACGGTGATCGACCCGGTATCCTGCCCCATGGAAGACCAGATTGCCGCAGCCTTAGGGGAAAGCTGTTCAAGTAGCTCCAGCGGTAAGGGCAAGAGCTGAAACAATAGATAAGTCAGCCAGATTAAGAAGAGCACAATAACCCACTTGGCCGAGCGAAACGCCGTAGAAAACTGAACCTTATTTCTCAGATACAACACAGACCAGCACAACGATAACACCATCACCCAGACTTCCATGATCGACCAAGCCCAAGGCCTGTTACTGCCGAGTGGTAACGGAATCCAGATTAATAAGCCTATA
>JBFIJJ010000228.1:0-3646 GCA_041600795.1 Methylophagaceae bacterium
GTTACTGTTGATTTGATGAGCGCTAAGTTATTACTCGCTGGCGATATGACAGAAATCGTTGACTTGCCAGGTATTTACGACTTACACGGTTTTTCTGACGATGAACAAGTTGTTCGACACTTTTTATGTAAAAACCCTGTAGATTTAGTTTTAATTGTAGCTAATGCAACCCAAATTGATCGCCAACTGACGCTAGCATTACAACTTAAAGCATTAGGATTACCTGCTGTTTTATTACTCAATATGGCAGATGAAGCTAAAAAATTAGGCATCACAATTAATGCTAATCAGCTGGGAATAGAACTTGGATATCCAACCGTTTTGCTCAGTGCAAAATATGGTCAAGGTTATAGCGATGCGTATCATTTAATCGAAACTGAACTTCAAAAAAGTGGTCCCGTTTCAACCGTATCGCTAGAAGAAAACTTTGCACTTGATCAAGATGTTGAAGAGAAACTAGAGCATATCGTGCAAAGCAGTGTTGATTTGCCAGTACAAACTAGCCATACCCTGACCCATAAATTAGATCGTGTTTTATTACATCCATGGTTAGGGTTACCGCTATTTTTCGGCATAATGTTTTTAATGTTCCAAGCAGTATATACGCTCGGAGCTCCCTTACAAGATGGTGTCGCATGGCTCTTAAATAACATTCGAGAACTTGCATTAGCACCTTTATTATCATTACTACCGCCATTATTAAAGAGCTTCTTATTAGATGGAGTATTTGATGGTATTGCTACTGTAGCGTCGTTTGTGCCAGTGATAATACTGTTTTTCTTATTTATGGCGATCATTGAAGACAGTGGTTATTTATCCCGCGCTGCTTTTCTAATGGATGCATTAATGACCAAAATGGGCCTAGATGGCCGAAGTTTTGTGATGTTACTGATGGGTTTTGGCTGTAACGTACCAGCATTAATGGGCACACGAACCATGCGAAGTCGCGGTTTACGACTATTAACAATGTTGGTTATACCCTTTTCACTATGCAGTGCTCGCTTACAAGTATTTGTTTTTATAACAACAGCTTTATTTGCACCCAATCAGGCTGCGATTGTTATTTTCAGTTTATACATGATGACGTTTGCAGTGGTTTTACTCACAGCCATCTTGTTCAAAGGTCAATTTAACAGTCAAGAACCATTTGCATTAGAACTGCCACCCTACCGTTTCCCCACGACTCGCCAAATGATATTACGTGGCTGGCATGAAGTCCGGCACTTTCTACATCGGGCAACTAAATTTATTACTATTGGTGTTGTCTTAGTCTGGATTTTAACTAATATGCCTTATGGCGTAGAACCAGCTAGTGCGGCCAGTTGGTCTGGTTGGATAGGCGAATTTATGGCGCCTATATTATCACCTGCAGGTATTAACCCTGAGCTAACTATTGCTCTTATTTTTGGCTTTGTTGCAAAAGAAATAGTGATTGGTGCCTTGGCAGTTATCTATGGCTTTGAAGGTGCTGAATTGATGCAAGATATTGCTCAACAAATTGATTGGGTGCAAGCATATAGCTTTATGCTATTTACCTTAATTTACACACCATGTTTGTCGACTATCGCTACGGTACGTGCCGAAGCTAAATCTGCTTGGTTTACTTCGCTTTCTCTGATCTGGCCAATGACTTTAGCTTGGGTGGTAAGTACCGGCTTTTATCAAATTGCACGCTATTTAGGCTATTAAATGACTAGGCTAGTGCTGCTATTGATGCACTAGCCTAATTTAATTGGTATTAAATCGGATCGTCACTGCCCCAAGAAGTAGCTGAACCACGTCGATCTTTCCCCGATCTACGATCATCTTTATCAAGTTCAAAACGAATCATTTCTCGCTGATCTTTACCGGTACGACGTTGTTCTTTTCTGCGATCATCTTTGCCCGTATGATTCCAATGTCCTTCCTCACTCATCAAGTCATGCTTCGAATCAGTCATTTTCTTCTCTCCATAACGTTTTATTATTATTTAATCAAAACTTACTCTTTTGCTCTATTTACTGTCAACTTTCAGCCAATAAATTAAATTGCCTTTTAATATGTTGATAGGGGCATTCAAAAGCAAGGTAATATGCGGTTAATTGTAAATTTTCTTTATCGCCTCCTTTGCCATGCATCCGATCGCCTACGACCGGAAATCCCATTTCAGCACTATGGCGACGAATTTGATGTTTACGTCCCGTTTCAATATCTACATCCAAAATCGATCTATCGTCAGCATCATCATACTGTACTAATGAAAAATGGCTAACTGCAGTACGACCATCGATGTCGCTAGCAACACGAACTGAATGATCGTTTTGTAATTTTTTAGAAAAATCACCATGAACTACAATGCGATAACGTTTTTCTACTTGACGTTGCTGAAATAGATTTGATAAGGCTGCTGCTGCTGATTTCTCATGCGCAATAACAATCAAGCCATTTGCCGCACGATCAAGTCGATGCACCACAAAACTATTACGTTGCGGGGATAAATGCTGCTCAGCCCAACGTGTAATCGTACAATGATCACCCCACTTTGAACCTTGTGATAACAAACCATAAGGTTTATTCCATACGCTATAATGACCAGCATCAAATAACAAAACAGGCTCTGGTGGAGTTAGAGCTAATACTGTGCTGTCATAATAGACATGAACAATTTCACCACGTTTAAGTGTCTTCTTAGCGCGTCTTAAACGTTGTGTATGTTTACCTTTTGATACCCAAACCGCGCCTTTTAACATTACTTGCTTAACAGTTTGTTTCGACAATTGTGTTTGCTGAGCTATCAGATCGACAGCTATAGCACCGTTAGTAGGCACTTCTATGTGTTTTTCGAATCGCGATGGAGTATCAGACATTTTATGATTCACAGGTTTAGCGTAAAATTTAAGCCTATTATAATCAATGTGGACAAGGAACTATGTTTAAACCTTATCTTAGTCTGTTCAATCTAGGTCTTATGCTCGCTATTTTCAGCACCAATACATTTGCTGATGTATATAAATGGGTCGATGAAAATGGTCAAACCCACTATTCACAACAAGCGCCAGCGCAACACGATGCAGAGTTACTAAAAACACCACCGCCACCAGCTTTTAATCCTGATGCCCAACAAAAGGTCGATGAATTAATTGAGCAACAACAAGCCGATCGGGAAGCGCGCATCAAAAAACAGCAAGAACAACAAAAAGCTGCTGAGGAACTTGCTATCAAGCAACAAAACTGTAAAACAGCACAACATAACCTTCAACAGTATCAAGATAACCCGGGTAGACGTGTTGTCGATGCTGAAGGTAATGTAACTAGATTAAAAGAAGAAGATCGCCAACAGCGAATCAAAGAATTCCAACAACATGTCCAAGAGTACTGCAATTAAAGGAGGAGTCGTTATGCCATATCTTAATATTGTGACAAATCAAACAGTCAGCGATCAAGAAGCCTTACTCAAAGCTGCAAGTCAAACTGTTTCATCTGCTGCAGGCAAGCCCGAAAATTATGTGATGGTTGCGGTTGAAGCTAAGGCCAATATGCTTATGGGGGGAAGTAATGCTCCGGCAGCATTCCTTGACTATCGTGCCTTAGGTCTCCCCCGAGATAGAACTGCTTTTTCAGATGCATTGTGTTCCTTAATCAACGAACAACTAGGCATCGCAGGTGA
>JBFIJJ010000229.1:0-3628 GCA_041600795.1 Methylophagaceae bacterium
CGTTGCTCGCGTTCATACTCTGCTCGCTGTTCATATTCTATTTTAGGTAACCATTCAACAACTTGAATAAACTTATTTTGGTCAGAAATGCCACTAACAAATTGCCTAAACTCTTCTCGTGTTACATGTTTTGATGACACAAATAGTTGTGCAACAGCTTCTTGTAAAAGTTCTTTTTCTTTTAATGAAACTTGAAACAAGGTTGCAGTTTGATTAGTCAGGATCTTAAACCTGTCTTCTATTCGAGCATTTTCAAACATTCTAATATTACTGCATACTAAGAATGTAATTGTTAGTGCCGCAATAAAATTAAACACTAAAATGTTTCTGCGGTTTTTCCATAGCGATTGTTGTTCAACGATGCTAAAAACAACAGGTATTACTAATATCAGTCCAAGGGTGTGACCAATCCATATCTCTAAGCAACATAATAAACCCAGTTCATGCTGAGATGATCCGGGCAACTGTGAACTCAAGAAGCTAATGCCGGTGTAGATGAGTGCAATAACAGGAACAACTTTTAAAAAGCGTAATAAGTCGTAGTCATGGCTCAAACTATTATCAACATTGACCCAATATCTATATATTTTGGAGCCAAGATAAGCTTGAATAACCGCGGTAAAGATTGGAAGAAGGTACTTCAAATAAGCATCTGCACTAGAACCTTCAAGCTCAAACGTACCGTAAATACTTAAAGCAAACGCACCTAGTGCTATTCCAGCCAATGCCCGTGACGGTGCCATTACTAACATAACAGCAATGGCAAAGCCTGTATGTAAAGAGAGTAATTGACTAAAGTTAGTTACAGCCGAAATCTGGATACTTAATTTGGCTAAAAGGAAATACACTAAAGCCACACTGAGGATAGATTTTAGTGTCTGGTAGATTGTTTTATCCACAACATCCCCTATTCGATAGTAACGATAATCATTCTACTGGTAATTAAACCATTACAAAAGCGCATTTGTATTAAATCAATATCATTTCAAATCAATGGGATATATACACAATATTCATATGGGTATATGATATAGCTATCTGCAATTAAGCAGAATTTTCGAAGTCGAGACAATTACGTCAACATCGACTTGGAGGTTACCAACATGGCTATGTCAAGTGTTGTTAAATCCTATCTAGATCAAAAAGGCGTTTCTTTTAACTTGAGCGCACATCCACTCACAAGCACCAGTCACCAGACCGCAGAGGTGGCACATATTCGAGAAGATCACCTTGCTAAAGCTGTTTTGCTAAAACACGGTTGGGAATATTTGATGGTTGTTTTGCCAGCAGACAGAACTGTCAAACTTGATAATGTTGCTCATTTTATGGGGCGAGAATATGAAATTGCTCCAAAAATGAAAGCAGAAGAGCTACTTGATGATTGTGAGCCTGGCGCTATACCACCTGTAGGCCCTGCTTATGGTGTTGAAACGTTAATAGATATCTCATTAGACCATTTATCAGATGTCTATTTCGAAGCGGGTGATCATGAACATTTAGTTCATGTGGATGGCTTTGATTTTGGGTATATGTTTAAAGATTGCCGACACGGCGATTTCTCAACATACGCTGTCTAGATAAGACCACACATCAAAACTCACAAGAAGTTATTACTCTTTAACTCTAGGCACCACGCATTTTTTCCCTTGCATCCAATCGTGCATAAGCTTCGGCCTCATGTTGGATGTCATAAATCAAACCACGGTGCATAGCAACGGAAATAGCTTCTTGATTGTGGAAACGTTCGCCTTCTTTAAATAGAAGGTCTAGCAACGCTCGTGCTGGCATATCTAGATAACGTGATAATTCTCGTGTTTCGTTGGAGAGTTTTTCCAGTAGTTCGGGATGTGCCGTTTGTATACTCAACATTGCTAGATTATCGATAATCACTAACTCATCGATAGTCGCTTCAGATAGCCCATTATTCTGAACGAATCTTAGACTAGTCAGCCCTGTCAGTTGATGAAATGTATTTTGAGCATAATTCAAATCAGGGTTACGACCCGCCAATGAAACCCTGAGCGCTTTTAGGCGTTGCCTTGCCAGAATAATCATGGTTTTTTCTGTTTGGATGCTCATAGAACCTCCACTTTCTTATTGATTTTTTTATCCCTTCTACTATTTATGACAGGCTGATTTGCCAGAAATTCAGGGACTCTACTTAAAATAACAAATAGATTTAAAAGCAATATAGCATTGGTCTACTGGTTTAGACATCAAAAAGTTACTGTTTATAGACCATCAACTCTAGGTTGGATAAACAACATAAAATACTGATATATAAACAGCGTAAATGCAATGATCCATAATGTCTGCGAAATGCCTATAAAGAGTAAATAACTACTTGGTATCAAGATTGGCAGCACAACTCTAATGACAGCGCCTAAAGCGAGACTTAAAAATACCCACTTCAATATCGACGGTGGTTCATTGATATTTCGACCAGTATGACCAAGCGATACACGAGCGACCATACCTAAGGTAATCATGCCGATACCACCATAAGTAAAGGCATGTAAGGGTATGGTTGTCGGATAAAAAGAGAAGAAATTGAGCGCTTTTAATATAAAGCCAAGCACAAACATGCCATAGCCTATAAACAACACCCATAACAGCGGTTTTTTCCATATCCCATTGGTGTACCATCCTTTAATCCTAACACTGTGTAGAACAGCCAAAACCAGTGATAGCATTGCTGTCAACATTGCTTGCTTGAAAAATACATCAACTATCCACAATGCCGCTAAAAAAACCAAACTACCAATATCAATAAAGTGTGAATTTTTAAGCTGTACTTCATAGCCTACACCGCGTTCAATAAAAAATGGCATTACTCGTCGTGCAAGGGTAAAAATCAATGCCATTATCAGATAGACACCAGAATAAAGTCCCCAAGATATCCCTTGGTCAACGATGTGAAAGGCTCCGAGATAAAACAGAATATTAGCTGCAAGGATCAACAATACTTTTGATATCACTGCCAATTGCCGCCATTGTTTGGCTTTAACTATCGGGTGAATAACTGCCAGCATCAGGCCTATTAGAAAGAGAATGTCCATGAATGCAGCGAACATAAACATCACTGGCGAATCGGATAACATCAACACTCTAGCAAGCAACCACGTCAATGTGAGTAAGGCCAGTGGCACTCCATGAATAGTTTTAACCCCAGTCCAATTGCCCACTGCCGTTAATAGAAAACCAGCAATAATCGCTGTGGTGTAACCAAACACCATTTCATGGCCATGCCACGCAATTGGCGTAATGTAAAATGCTGGCACGGCTGATCCCATCGTAAAGGTTGCCATCCAGATAGCTGTAACGATAATTGAAAAGATACTTGCTGCTAAGAAAAAAGGTCTAAAACCAATATCCAATAAGGCAATACGTTTTTTAACTAATGATGATTGCATGTGTACTCACTAAAATGTAATTAATACTTTATATGATAAAAAACTTAAAATTTGACCTGACCATATATCCAGAATTTTTCAGTGTCTACTAATTTAGTCAGTGACGCATCACCAGCAGAATAATCAGAATATTTAACGCCTACTGTGTAATGTTTCATAAAGGCTTTTTCTACTAATAGATCGAGTTCATCACCGGCATCAATACTGCCTTGATC
>JBFIJJ010000230.1:0-3626 GCA_041600795.1 Methylophagaceae bacterium
CGTGCAATGGTGATTTCATCAGGGTCACCAATAATTGGAATAGCTTGTTTACGTTCTTTAGTTAACACCAATGGATCGACAATCTTGGCTTTTGACCAGCCTTCATAAGTGCCATAAGAATCTAGTGCATTTAACTGTTGGATCATTTGATCAACAAAATACTTGTCTAAATACGGATCGTTTTCTTCTACTACTAATTGAGCTGCACCCATGTTACTTCTCCTGATTATTGTTTAATTTTTGCTAAGGTAATTCGTCGTTATTCTTGCCAATCATCATTGGCCATTTCTTCAAAACGACTGATATCACTACCGCTTTGTTGTTTAATTGCTCTGGCAAGCCAACTTGATGGGCCTGAGCGTAATTCGTTTTTTAAATCGTCTAATAAGTCTTCTATCGGGCTGTCATCATTAACTTTGACCGGCTGTATGCCTTTACCAACTAACTGTTTGACTGCTGATGCGCCCACTGCCAAACAGTAAACTGCAGCACAGTCTTTTAAGAGATCGAACTTAACGGCCAGTTTGTCTTCGTTGCCATCTTGTTCTTGCATGCCAAACTGTGCCGCCTCAAGAAATTCGATGTGTTCTGGATTTACGGCATAAATAGCAAACGATTTGGCTGAGCCAAAATGCTGATTGACATGTTTCATATCAGTTGTAGCAAAAGCCACTTTTATAGAAATATCCATAAGCATCCTCTGTTGTTCGCTGTGCACCACGTGCATACGTCTGGTTAATGACATGACTGTGTTTTTTCGTGTAACGGTTTCTGAGCATAGACCGAGTGATAAACGGCTATATCTTCATGAGCAAAGTTAATCACTAGATTGGCTATATCAAATAAAGCTTGGCGTGTTCCTCTATAACCAACCCATGTTTTTTGATAACCACCAATCACATCATAAAGTGGAAAACCGGCTCTCAAAATAGGTACGCCAAGACGTTCTGCTGTATCAACTGCATGTGAATTACCAATTAACAATTGGGCTTTATTGTCTTTAGCAATGAACTCTAAATCTTCCAAGTCACCAATTTTTACGCTTGAAATTGGCAATTTGGCTAGGCTGTCAGCCATGCTTGGAGCAACCGCTGCCACTACCTCTGAACCCATTTCCTGCAATAAAGACGTAAAGGCAGTGAGTTGATCGGGATCGGCCGCTATTGCCACGCGTAATTGGCCCAACATAAAGTGTGTGTCTAACATCGCGTCTTGTAGCTGCATGCGTTGTCGTTCGATACGCTCTGGAACAGGCTTACCACTGATGTTTACTAGGGCATAAACTAAGTTGTCATTGCTATCCAGACCATATAAATGATCAAACTGATAACTAGGCACACCTGTTTTAGTTTGGAGAATCTCACCCGCTTTTTGCAGTGACGCACCAATCACAATACTGGCTTTAGCATCGCCCAAGGTTGCAAGTTCAGATATGGCTGTACCACCAATTGTCACAGGTGAAAATTCTTCTTCCGTTAATGACCCATCTAACGAATTAGCAATATCTGGAACAAATACAGGACGTAGATCAAATTGTTCAATCAGTTCAGTCAGCGCTTCAATGTCGCTAGGTGTTAGCATCGCACTACACAACACATTAACCTGACGTTTGCGATTGCCCGGTTTAGTGCCGGCCATCTCTGCATCTGGCACTAAGGTTTTAATAATTTCTGTGATAGTTGCGGCATAACCAGTTTCAACACAGCCACTGAAATCGGGCGTATTAACTGCCACGACGGCAACATCTTTGAATTGAGGGTATGTGTTTCGAAACACGCGTACGCTGCCCTGTACATCACAGCCTTGTGTTTCAGCTAACCCCGTTGTTAATACAGTGATTAATGCCGGATTATTTTTTTCAGCTATTGCCCGTAAGCCTTCAACCACATTTTCATCAGCACCCATAACGGAACTACCTTGATCCATCGCGGTTGTTTGCAGAGGAATTGGCTCGCGGAAATGGCGAACAAAAAACACTTTGGCAAAGGCAGTGCAACCTTGTGAGCCATGCAACATGGGCATAGCTCGATTAAAACCTAAGGTTGCTAAAGAACCTCCAATAGGTTGGCTGGCTTTTAATGGGTTAACCGATAAGGCTTTGTTGCGTTTGACGATATCAGCCATATTACGCCACCTTATCCTTATGCCACGGTGCTTTTGCACGCACAGCAGGCCAAACCGGACTTTCTATGGTTAAGGCTAATTGGCGAACCAGTTCCAACATGCCGTCGTAACCGGCATAGCCAAATTCACGTTCTTGGTTGATATCTAAAAATGGCACTTTTGCCTTTAAAGCGGTGTACATATTGCGTCCACCAGCGATCAAAATATCAGCTTTATAGTCTTTAACTACCTGCAATAATGCTTTGGGGCTACCATCTTCTAACATCAAGGTATCTTCACCCATCAATTCACGAATTCTAGCTTTATCTTCTTCAGTAGATTTTTTAGTGCCTGTTGCCACCACCACCATGCCGAGGTCTTGCAAAGCAGAAATAACAGACCAACTCTTAACACCACCAGTGAATAGCAATACACGTTTACCGTTCAGACGTTGTTTCCATGGAATGAGTAACTCACGAATTCGTTTTTCTTCACGTTCGATTAGGGCTTCAGTACGTGCAGTTAGGCCATCATCGTTAATTGCTTTAGCAAAATCACGTAATGATTGGCTGGTATCAGTAATGCCATAGAAACTGCCCTCAAACCACGGTGTACCAAACTCTTTTTGCAGCTTGCGTGCAACATTAACCATGGCTTTTGAACACACCATCATGTTGACTTCGGCTTTGTGCATGGTTTGCACTTCACGAAAACGGGCATCACCCGACAATGTACACAACACACGTAAACCTAATTCATCAAGCAGCGGTAACACATGCCAGAATTCACCAGCAATGTTGTATTCACCGACTAAATTAACATCATGAACGGTAATGCCTTCTCGCTCGGTTCCTTCAGGTAATGGATCAGGATCACGTGTGCCCATGACATGATTAAACATGGCATCACCAGCAATACGATTACCTAAATTTTTAGTGCCATAAAAACCAGCAGAATCAATAGGAACAACAGGTGTCCCCCACTTCTCTTGTGCTGCTTTACAGATTGCATTGATGTCATCACCAATCAAAGCTGGCACACAGGTGTTATAGATAAATACGGCTGGAGGATTATAGGTATCTATTGCTTGTTTTATGGAGTGCAGCAAGCGTTTTTCAGCACGCCCCATAATGATGTCTTGCTCAGTTAAATCAGTGGTCATACCGATGCGATATAACTGTGATCCTGATGAACGTGTGCCACGGTTATCCCATGAACTACCGGCACAAGCTATAGGGCCATGAACGATATGAGCCACATCTGCAATTGGTAACAAGGCAATTTGAGCGCCATCAAATGCACAGCCACCAGCAGCAGAACCAGGCTTAGGTTTTGCACAACCGGATTTCTCCTTTTTGTTATGCTCACATGCTGGTTCATCCAGTAATTCGGCAATGTCTTTGCTTGACTTCATAGCACCATACCTAAATTGTTTAATAGAGGTATAGCAACCAGTGTGCCATTTAATAAGATACTGTTTTTACTGAAATTTAACGTATTTTGTTTTGTAGCAAATACGACAA
>JBFIJJ010000231.1:0-3604 GCA_041600795.1 Methylophagaceae bacterium
ATCCAGTGATTTTGCTGCTATTCCTTTAATCACAACTCAACAAGGCTTACATATAAAATTAGGAGACGTCGCCACCATCCGTGACACCTTTGATGATGACACAGCTTCATTATCGCGTTTTCAGGGTAAAGACAGTATCGCACTTCAAGTCATAACCACCGGTATGGATGATATTAGCGATTCAGTCACAGCTGCACTTGACGTGGTTCAAACATGGCGAGATGCCGGAAAACTGCCACAAGGTATGACCTTAGCTACGTGGTATGACCGTAGTCAAAACATTGAGCAACGCCTGCAATTGCTGGTCAAAAATGCGATTACAGGTATCGTGCTTGTTTTTATCCTATTAGCGTTATTCCTTAACCTAACCGTCGCATTTTGGGTTGCCATGGGGCTGCCATTTATCTTTTTTGGCACTCTTTATTTTATGGGTGATAGTTACGTCGGTTTATCGCTGAATGAATTCACGACATTTGGATTTTTATTGGCATTAGGTATTGTTGTTGATGATGCTGTGGTCGTTGGTGAAAGTATCTACAGTACACGTTCTAAACACGGTGACACTCTCGCTAATACGATCAAGGGAACATTAAGAGTTGCGGTACCAACTTTGTTCGGTGTTTTCACCACTGTCACTGCTTTTGTTGCTTTATCGCAAGTCAGTGGCGTCCTAGGACATCTGTATTCACAGTTTGCTGCTGTCGTCAGCATTGCTCTGATCTTATCTGTTATTGAATCTAAACTGATTTTGCCTTCACATTTAGCACATCTAAATACGCATAAAGGCATGCCAACTAATCCAATATCGAAACTATGGTTCACTATTCAGAAATATTCTAACGGCAGTTTTACTTGGTTTGCTGAGACGTGTTATCGCCCCATGATCACGGTAGCACTGCGTTATCGCTATGCTGTCGTTGTGCTATTTATGGCTTTATTTATTATCGTTATGTCGATGCCTATGACCGGTGCTGTTCGTATGAGCTTCTTCCCGTCAATTCCAGGTGACACTGTTCGTGCTGAATTAACCATGAATCAAGATGTGAGTTTTGGTCAAACCCATCGAAATCTAAACTTATTAGAAGCTAAAGCCTATCAAGCTGATAAAGACCTTCGCGGTGAATCGAACTCAGAATCAGGCATCGCCAATTTACAGATAATGTCCTCATCCGATCAAGCCGGCAAGGTGACTGTTGAACTTAAAAAAGATACGCCGTATGACATGAATACCTTTACCTTACACTGGCAGAAACTAGCCGGCTTACCTGAAGGTACGCGCACACTAAGTATTCAAAATTCACCACGTATGGCTGAAGCGCTTCGCATCGAACTCAGAGATAATGACGATGAGATATTAAACCAAGCTGGAGAGGCATTTAAAACTGCCCTACAAACGATCCCTGCTGTCAGTGGTATTAGCGATAACTTACAGCCGAGTCAGCCCCAATTGCACCTTGAACTCAATCAACAAGGTCGAGCGATGGGACTGACAACTGATATGCTGGCAACACAGGTATTACAAGCTTTTAGTGGTCAAGTAGTACAACGTTTTCAACGAAATAGTGATGAAATCGAAGTCAAAGTTCGCTACCCAGAAGCAGATAGACAGAATCCAAGCGATATTCTGAATGCACATATCAGAACAACAGATGGTCATGTTGTACCTTTAGAATCTGTAGCCACGGTCAGTTATGGTTACACTAAAGAATCGATTACTCGTATTAATGGTAAACGAGCGGTCTATATCTCGGCCGATGTCAATAAAGAGACTTTGTCATCAACAGAAGTCGTCTCTCTAATCAAACGTGACATTCTGCCAAATATTGAACGCCAATTTCCGACATTAGGCATTCACTTTGGTGGCGAGGCTGAACAACAAGCCGAAACCCAAACATCAATGATTCAAATGTTTATGTTGGCATTATTGGTTATCTATATCTTATTGGCAGTTCCCCTTAAGTCATATATTCAACCATTAATCATCATGACTGCCATCCCATTTGGTATTGTCGGTGCAGTTTTAGGTCATTGGAGCAACGACTTATCATTAGGCATCTTGTCTTTGAACGGCATTATTGCCTTGAGCGGGGTTGTCGTTAATGACAGCTTATTATTAGTGTCTCGATTTAATGATATTAAAGCGGAGTTTTCTGACGTGAAAAAAGCGATCGCTACCGCCTGCAGTGGTCGTTTACGTGCCGTATTACTAACATCATTTACTACCTTTGCTGGACTAATGCCGTTATTAGGAGAAACCTCTCACCAAGCACAGTTTTTAATTCCTGCAGCAGTATCTTTAGGCTATGGCATTATGTTTGCCACTGTAATTACGCTACTATTAGTTCCAAGCTTGTTATTGATTCAACTTGATGTAGCTACCATGCTGACACGATTAAAAAATAGATTATTATCTTCATCCAACCAAGGAGCGTCACATGCTAACAGCCTTGCTGATTGAAGATGATTTCGACTTAGCTAATACCGTCATCGATTTCTTATCACTAGAAAATATCGAGTGTGATCATGCCAGTAACGGTGTCTCTGGTCTGAACCTTTTGAACGAAAATAGCTATGACATCGTGTTACTTGATCTCAACTTGCCACGATTAGATGGCTTAACTGTATGTGATACAGCTCGAAAACAAGGTAAAGATATCCCAATATTAATGTTGACCGCACACGATCAACTCAAAGATAAAGTTGCTGGATTTAATGCTGGCACTGATGACTATTTGGTTAAACCATTCGAACTTGAAGAATTAGTGGTGCGTATCCATGCCCTTGCACGAAGACGAAGTGGCCAAGCTAAATTATTACAATGTGCTGACTTGGTTATGAATTTAACAGAAAAATCTGTTTTCAGAGCTGGGCAACACATTAAATTATCACCTACTGGTTGGCAACTACTAGAAACACTATTTCGTGCATCACCTAATCCAGTATCTCGCAGTCAATTAGAACAAGCTATCTGGGGTGATGAGTTACCTGATAGTAATAATCTAAAAGTTCATATCTTTCATTTACGAAAAAATATCGACACGCCGTTTGCAACGCCATTGATCCACACCATTGCAGGCCATGGTTTTGCTTTAAAGGATATAAAATGAAAAGTCCGCTTAGCTTAAAACTGTCGGTAACCTTGGCATTTTTATTCCTTGGTATCGTTATCGTTATAGCCTACTCCGCCATTAGCAGACACTTTTTTATCTTAGGTATGGATAATATTATGTCAGCCAATATGGAACGAGCGGCGTTGAGTTATGTTGAAACGACTTCACCTGAATTGCGTGAGCAAAGCCACGTATTTAATGGTTATGCAATCAGTCATCAATGGTCTCAACAACCAGAAATGATTCAACAACTATTCGAACAACCATTATCAAAAAACCAGCTCTATAAATATGCTGATGCTCCTATGTTTTCTCGACCAGATGTCATCTATTTTTTGATCCAATTAGATATCAATAATGAGCGTTTATTTATCAGCCAACGTACAACGATTGCCAACGCATCAAAATTAATAGGCGAAAACATAAAACAAAGTAAGCAACTATTGTGGGTTATCAGTAGTGGCGTCATTGTTGCGCTCACTCTGATAATTTGG
>JBFIJJ010000232.1:0-3576 GCA_041600795.1 Methylophagaceae bacterium
ACACCATAAATCGTAGCCTGATCGAACATAACGAACAATTTATATATGTACCTTTTGTCAGTCGTGAGCAATGTGACATTGCGTTATTTGGACGTATTCCACAAGCAATTCTTGACGGCCGATTAGAGCAAAAAACCGGGCTTGGATTTAATGCCGAAGATAGCCACGTTATGTTATGCGGTAACCCGGATATGGTGCAGGAGACCATGGATACATTAATTGAACAACGCGGTCTGAAAAAACACAATCGTCGTGATCCCGGTCAGATTAGTATTGAGAAATATTGGTAACGTTGTAATTCATCCTGATCTGCTCTATCGCACCAACATGGATGTCCAATATGGTTAATTGCATCATATTTGTGCGTATTTAAACATAGACAAGATTTAGTCTAAATCAAGTAAGTTGTTGATAGTATTATAGAGTTTGTTGATTAATCTGTTCTGGTACAGAAACTGCAGACTACATTAGTAGCGCGGGGTGATTTTTATAATTACTGCTACATTGAAAACGCTCAAAAAAATAGGTTTCTAGGGTTCCGATTAAAGAAATTTAATGTCTGGACCGAGAGTAACCAACCTTCACAGTGAAGGTTACACGGAGGGATAAAAGCCCGGGAGATTCTTTTAATTATAAAGATCTCTCGCCCCCAAATCGTAACTAAACTGTGGAGTGTTAAATGAATATCCGTTCTCTAATCCAAACAAGTAGTGCTTTACTACTCGCAACATCAATCCTTTTTACACCTTTATCAGCTAGTGCAGAAGTCAAAGACAAATTTTCTGTCGCATGGACTATTTATGCTGGTTGGATGCCATGGGACTATGCAAGTAATTCCGGCATTGTAAAAAAATGGGCTGACAAATACGGCATTGAAATTGACGTCGTACAAATCAATGATTATGTCGAATCAATCAATCAATATACTGCTGGTCAATTTGATGGTTGCACCATGACTAATATGGATGCATTGACTATTCCTGCCGCCGGTGGTTTAGATTCAACCGCACTTATCGTTGGCGACTTTTCTAATGGTAACGATGGCATTGTGTTAAAGGGGGCAGATAAAACACTCGCTGACATCAAAGGTCAAAACGTTAATCTCGTTGAACTTTCTGTTTCTCATTACTTATTAGCTCGTGCCCTTGATACAGTTGGCATGACAGAAAAAGATGTATCAGTTGTTAATACCTCTGATGCTGATCTTGTCGGTGTGTTTAACACTAGTGATGTCACATCAACTGTTACATGGAATCCATTGTTATCAGAAATCATGACAATGCCAGATACATCAAAAGTATTTGATTCTAGCCAAATTCCAGGTGAAATCATCGACCTAATGGTCGTAAACACCGAAACACTTAAAGACAATCCAAAATTCGGTAAAGCACTAACAGGTGCTTGGTACGAAATTATGGATGTTATGGCAAAAGGTGACGTAGCAGCATTAACCAGTATGGCAACGGCCTCGGGTACAGACTTAGCTGGATACCAATCTCAACTTGATGCAACCAAAATGTTCTATAACGCAGCAGATGCCGTTGCATTTGTAGAAAGCGAAAAACTCCCTACAACAATGAAAAATATCAGTTCATTTTCATTTGAACATGGCATTTTAGGCGAAGGTGCACAAGATGCTGATTTTATCGGTATTAGCTATCCCGGTGATGTTATTACAGGTAGTTCAGACAACATCAAACTCCAATTTATTGCGGATTACATGAAAATGGCAGCTGAAGGTTCATTGTAATTATCGACTTTACGATTAGGACAACATCATGAAACGTCTCATCAATCAGTATCCTAACCGTAAAGGGAAGATACTGCTTGGCCTCATTCCATTTGTGTTGATATTAACCTTATATCTACTTGCATCGAATGAACGCCTTGCAGTTAATCCTAACGATAAGTTGATGCCTGCATTCTCGACCATAGTGTCGGCCATTGACACAATGGCTTTTGAACCGAGCAAACGCACAGGAGAATATCTGCTCTTGGCAGATACAACAGCAAGTCTAACTCGCCTTGGTTTAGCTGTAATGATTAGTGCTTTGATTAGTCTAATTGTTGGTATTTTAACGGGAATTATTCCAAAAGTAAGGGCAAGTATTTCACCTGTTATAACTGCTATATCGTTGATTCCACCATTGGCTATCTTGCCGATTTTATTCATCATTTTCGGACTAGGTGAAGTGTCTAAGGTAATGCTGATTGTATTAGGCATTACGCCTTTTCTGATTCGTGACACTCAATTGCGTGTAATGGAATTACCAGAAGAGCTGATTATTAAAGCTCAGACTCTAGGTGCAAATACTTGGCAAGTGATTATTCGGGTTGTGCTTCCACAAATTTTACCGAAGCTAATTGATGCATTGCGATTAAGTTTGGGTTCAGCATGGTTATTTCTTATCGCCGCAGAAGCGATATCATCGACCGAGGGCTTAGGTTATCGAATTTTCTTGGTAAGACGTTATTTATCAATGGATATTATCTTGCCTTATGTTGTATGGATTACCATTTTGGCATTTGCGATGGATTATCTTCTACGCAAGTTATCGCGCTCTGCATTTCCTTGGCAGATAGTTCCCAAAGGAGATGGCAAATGAAATCGATAGAGTTAAAACATTTGTGGAAAGAGTATGGCGATAATGTGGTGCTCGAAAACATCAGCCTAAGCGTTCAGGCGGGTGAGTTTGTGACACTGGTTGGTACATCCGGTTGTGGTAAAACAACGTTTCTAAAGCTACTTCTTGGTATCGAAACAGTAAGCCGTGGAGAGTTACTGTTAGATGGTGAGCCTTTAGTGGATGAACCTGATGCCCATAGAGGCATTGTTTTCCAACGCTATTCTGTGTTTCCTCACCTTAACGTTGTTGAGAATGTCATGTTGGGTGAAGAGCTTGAATCATCACCGTTATTAGGTAGAACCTTTGGTAAAAAACGTCAGGCAATACGTAAACGCGCCATAGAGATGCTCGATCTGGTTGGTTTAGGCGCTGCAGTTGATAAATATCCTTCAGAGTTATCCGGCGGTATGCAGCAGCGGCTTGCTATTGCTCAAGCATTGATTAAAAACCCAAGTATTTTGCTACTAGATGAACCTTTTGGTGCCTTAGATCCGGGCATTAGGGCTGATATGCATAAGCTCATTCTCGACATTTGGAAAAAAACAAAAATAACTATTTTTATGATTACCCATGACTTATATGAAGGCTTTCATCTTGGAACGCGCTTATTAGTGTTTGATAAATACCGTGTAGATCCAGATTCGCCTAACCGTTTCGGTGCCACGATTACTTACGATATTCCTGTAGGTGAAACCGATAATGAAATATTAAATGAAATTAGCAATTCAATGCTTAAAGAAGAGCGAGTAGAGATTTAAATGACACAACAAACAACACATTCAGATTGTCTTTATGAAGACACAATTCCGGGCGGCGCGCACTGGTCAATGTTGATCAGAAAAGGCACTACCTTACGTTTGGTCGATCAACAAGGTGGGGCAAATCTAGCCATGTTGATGTTCAACCCGATAGAAAAATTAGAACGTTATAACGCACCTGATACTTTGAA
>JBFIJJ010000233.1:0-3575 GCA_041600795.1 Methylophagaceae bacterium
AGTGGTATTTACTAGCTCTTAGTGATAATCCGAAGGATTATATTCGTCTATATCGACAGGTGGCGATTTATCAGGAATACGGTGGTTTTCGGCCGCCCAATCTCCTAAGTCGATGAGCTTGCAGCGTTCGCTACAAAAAGGACGCCACTGGTGTTCTGGTATCCATTCAACCGGTTTACCGCATTGTGGACATGTTACTGTTTTAACCATTAGATTTAACTTTGTTTACATTGCACAACAGCTTAAAGAAAATTCTACATCGTCGGTGATCTGTTGCGCTCGTTGATTGATATCAAAAGCCATAAAACGCACTGTGAAACGATGTTTACCGCCACTAATTTCTGGATAATATGAAGCATCTTTTGCCACTTTTACCCGAATTAATTGATTCGGATGATTGCTATCAAGTGTGTGTTGATAAAAACCTTTAACGGCACTTTGTTCGGTAAAGCCGGTACTGCCCCTGATTAAACGCAGTGTCATATCGATTGCAGCACGGGCGCTTGAGAACTGATCTAACCAGCTAGTAATTTGTTGCTTACGCACATCATTTGGAGTGTGTTGTAACCAATAGTGATAGGCGGGAAGATCAAAATCACAGGTGCCGCCAGCAATACTTGAACGTTGGCGAATGGCATATAAAAAGTCATTATCTCGTAGACTTTGGCCGATAGATGATTTTTTTACATGGAGCACATCAAGCATTAAGTCCAACTCGGTCAGCAAATCATCTAAGGCTTGTTTATCAACGCCAGGCGTGTTTTCTAAAGCGGATAATGTAGTGACAAGTCGTTCTAATTCTTTGATGATTTCAGATTTAAGATCGCTGCGTTCAAATACCGATAGAATATTTAATAGGCCATCGACAGCATCCCGATTATTTAACTCTTCATCTTGAGTCAATGCGAGATCAACGCGAGCAAATAAAAACTCAAGTCTGAGAAAGGTTCTTATACGCTCATTGAGCGGTTGTTCATAAATAATTTTTTCAGACACTGGTAATTACATTAAGTGGCTAGCAGTTAAAAATAGTTATTGTCCATGACTATCTGGGTGCTGGCAACTAGTAGTCATCATTTTAGCTAAATTGGTGTATGTTTTATGTAAAAGCATAACCTGTTCTTTCAATGCTTGGGGCGAATTGTTATTAATAATAATATCGTCCGCATAGAGTAATCTTTGTTGACGACTTATTTGGCTGTTAATCATTTGTAATGCTCTATCGGCAGTGATTTTGTCCCGGTCGCAAAGACGCGATAGTTGTATTTCTTCTGAGGTATCGATGACTAAAGTACGATCTACAAGTGCGCCCATTTTTGCTTCAATAAGTAATGGCACAGATAAAATACAATACGGCGATATTGCTGATTCACTTTGAACAAACAATTGCTGGCGGATACTGGGATGCAATATAGTTTCTAAATCTTGTTTTGCCGTTTTATCTTTGAAAATTATATCTCGCAACTTTTGTCGATCTAGTTGTCTATTGGCAAGCAGAATATCTGTACCAAATCTTGATACAACTTGATGGTAGCAAGGTTGATTTATTTCAACTAAATCACGGGCAATTTTATCTGCATCAATAATAGTTATCCCAAGATCAGAAAAGAGCTTGCTTACGGTTGATTTGCCACTAGCTATACCGCCAGTTAAGCCTACTTTGAACATAGCTGTATTAACTTAGTCCTGCTAACTTGAAGTAGGCGGTATTTATTTCTGTACCCCAAACCAATGCAATCCAGCCAGCAGCAGCTAAGTAAGGGCCAAATGGAATTGGAATATTACGTTGGTGTTTTCCTATGATAATAAGCGTAATACCAACAGCGGCGCCGACTAGTGAAGATAACAGAATGATTGAAGGTAAAAAAGCCCAGCCCAACCAAGCTCCAAGAGCGGCTAGTAATTTAAAATCACCATAGCCCATTCCCTCTTTGCCTGTTGCCAGTTTGAAAGCATGGAAAACCAGCCATAAAGTCAAGTAGCCAGCAATTGCGCCAATAACACTGGACTGCAAATCTGTGTAAACAGAAAATAAATTGAAAATAATGCCTAACCATAAGAGGGGTAAGGTAATAGTATCTGGTAGTAGTTGATGGTCTACATCAATGAAAGTTAATGCTATCAATGACCATGTTAAGAACAGAGCACCTAAACACGCCCAATCAAACCCGAATTGCCAAGCTACAATTCCTGACAGAACTCCTGTCAATGCTTCAATGATTGGGTAACGGATTGAAATAGCTGCCTTACATTGACGGCATTTGCCTTTTAGAACTAGATAACTAAGGACGGGGATATTTTCCAAAGCAGTAATAGCGTGACCACAATTAGGGCAGCGTGACCGTGGGGTATTTAAATTAAAAGGTTCAGAGTCTTCTTGGTCAGGTTCAACGCCGCTTAATTGCTCACATTCTGCTTGCCACTGGCGTTGCATCATCTCTGGCAAACGATATATAACAACGTTTAAGAAGCTTCCAACGAGTAAACCAAGGGTTAGTGATATACCGATAAATAATGGAAGAGAAGTCTGCAATAAAGATAAAAATTCCACCAATTAAACTACCGCACCAAGTTTGAAAATTGGTAAGTACATCGCAATAACGAGAGTACCAATTAAACCACCTAGAATTACCATTATCATAGGTTCCATTAGCGCTGTCATATTATCAACAGCATCATCTACTTCGCGCTCATAAAAATCAGCAACTTTGGCGAGCATGGCGTCTAAAGCACCTGATTCTTCACCAATCGCAACCATTTGTACGACCATGTTGGGAAATAATTCGCTATTACGCATAGCTGTATTTAGTTGCGTGCCAGTAGAAACTTCATCCCGCATTTCCATAGTTGCTTCACTGAAGACGATATTACCAGTGGCGCCAGCTACCGATACCATGGCTTCAACTAATGGTACACCAGCTTTAAACATAGTTGAGAATGTGCGAGCAAAACGAGCTATAGCTCCTTTTTCAATAATCATCCCAATTACAGGGATTTTTAGTAAAAATCTGTCGAAGAAAAACTGCACTTTTCGCGAGCGTTTTTTCGCTTGCAAGATACCAACAATAGTTCCGATGATACTACCGAAAATTAGCCACCAATATTCCTGAAAGACTTGTGAAAGATGGATAACCATTTTAGTCAAGCCAGGTAGATCTGCTCCGAAACCGGTAAATAATGCTTCGAATTGTGGAATAACAAAGATCATTAATATTGCGGTAACAACAAAAGCAACCACTAAAATGGATGCAGGATAAACCATTGCTTTTTTGACTTTCGCTTTTAATGCTTCTGTTTTTTCTTTGTAAGTAGCAATTTCATTTAACAGCGTCTCAAGCGTACCCGATTGTTCACCAGCATTTACGAGACTAATAAACAGGTCATCAAAATGTAGAGGGAATTTGCTTAGAGACTCTGCCAAAGTCGTGCCTGATTCAACATCAGATTTAATTGCCAAGATCATATCCTGCATACTGGCATTTTCATGACCTTCACCAATGATTTGCATTGATTGCATTAAAGGCACGCCTGATGCCATCATTGTCGCCAACATTCGACTGAAAACAGCAATGTCG
>JBFIJJ010000234.1:0-3487 GCA_041600795.1 Methylophagaceae bacterium
CAACAGTCTTCTTTTTCGACTGATGCAATGGCATGGCGCATATTTGAAGTATTACCTGACTGTTGTGTTGATGCTGACTTTGCGATAGTGAAATCGTATTTAGGCGAGCAAGATGATGCTCAAAAACGCTATGGTTTGGCCTATCGCATAGCCGATATTTTTGACCAATATTTGATGTATCGCCCACATTGGCTAGAACAATGGGAACAAGGTCAAACACCGCATTGGCAAGCAAAGTTATGGCAAAAACTGACAGCGGGAGAAGCGCCTGCAATGCATCGTGCTAATTTGTTGCAACAGCTCAATACGTTTTTAGCAACAACACAAACACGACCTGAAGGTTTGCCCCAGCGATTAGCGATATTTGGGATATCTGCACTGCCACCAGTCTATTTGAAACTGTTTGAATTGATGGCACGCCATTGTGACATCACCTTATTCTTTTTATCACCGAGTGAAGAATATTGGGGCGATTTAACCGACCTAAAAACACAGGCCAGAAAGCGATTAGCATCTGATAATACGGATGAGTATTTCTCAACAGGACATCCGTTACTAGCCAGTTTAGGCAAACAAGGCCAAGCGTTTTTTGAACAATTACAAGAAGCTGAACATGTGGCGATTGAAGCCTTTTATCCACCTGAAGCACGCACGTTATTAGGCCAATTACAATACGATATTTTTAGCTTAACTGATCGGACTTTAGAACCTAATAAGGTTAGTGTGGACGTTGATGACAAGTCTCTGATGGTGCATTCATGTCATAGTGCGATGCGTGAAATAGAGGTGTTACATGATCAATTATTAGCTTTGTTTGAACATAATCCTGATTTGTCTCCGACAGATGTTGTTGTGATGACACCGGATATTGAGGTGTATGCACCTTGGATTGATGCTGTTTTTGGTAGTGCACCATCAACACAAGCAATTAGTTACAGTATTGCCGATTGTGGACTTCGCTATCAAAGCACATTAATTAATGCCTTTATCAGTTTGCTCGGATTACCACAATCACGCTTTGATACTGAAGCCATCATTGGCTTATTGGAATGTGACGCTATTCAACAGCGTTTTTCAATTGAGGCTGGGCAACTCGGCTTGATTCGACAATGGCTTCGGGATACCAATATCCGTTGGGGCTTATCCGCCCAACATAAAGCTGAATTTGAGTTACCTGAAACAGCTAATAATACGTGGCGAGCAGGTTTAGACCGGTTGTTATTAGGTTATGCCATGCCACTGAATGAAAAGGGGCGGGCAACACAACTATTTGATCGGCAACTAGCCTTTGATGGCATATCAGGTGATCGAGCGAATTTAATGGCTCAGTTATGTGCTTTTGTCGATTGTTTAGATGAATTACGTGTCTTATTAAAAGCTGAACGAACACCAGCACAGTGGCAAGTTATGTTAAACAACATGCTTGAACGAGTGTTTGATAGTCGTGGTGATGACAATCAAGACAATGAATTAATTATGATTCGTCAAACCATTGAGAAATGTGTTGAAACAACGCAATTAGCCCAATTTGAACAGCCTATTTCATTAGCGTTATTGAAAGATTGGATAACGGATCATATTGAAACCAGCCAGACTATAAATCGGTTTATGGGGCATGGTGTGACGTTTTGTGGCATGGTGCCAATGCGCAGTATTCCATTTCAAGTTGTATGTTTAATTGGCATGAACGATGACAGTTATCCAAGACAACAACCTGTACAAGGTTTTGATTTATTGTCGAAAGACTTTCAACGTGGTGATCGTTCTCGTCGAGATGATGATCGCTATTTGTTTTTAGAAGCTTTGTTGTCGTGCAAACGCCATTTATATATCAGTTATGTTGGCGCTAGCATTCGCGATAATGCACCAATCCCACCGTCAGTATTAGTGAGTGATTTACGTGATGTGATTAATCAATCGTTTGTAACGGCGCAGGCTGAAGAGGTATGGCAACAATTGCTCACCAAACACCCACTGCAGGCGTTTAGCCAACGCTATTTTAATAATAGTGATCCCAAGTTATTTAGTTTTGATCAAGCACAATGCCCGGCAATTCAAGCTCAACAGTCAGTTGATTGGTTTGATCATCCGTTGCCTGAAGCAGAGGATGATTGGCGTTATGTCAGTCTCAGTCAACTGATTAATTTTTATAAACATCCAGCAAAATTTTTATTGAGAGAACGTTTAGGTTTACGACTTGAATTATCTGACGAACAATTGGAAGTACGGGAACCGTTTGATTTAGATGGTCTTCATGCCTGGCAGTTACGCCAACAATTATTAGATGCACGATTACATGAGCATGATATTAGTGATGCATTAGCGATATCTCAGGCAAGTGGCGTTTTACCTCAAGGTACGATAGGTGAGCAGATTTTTGATAAACAGGTGGATAGAGTTGATGCCTTTTCTGAGCAATTACTATCGCACTATCCAAGCGAATTTAGTGAGGCAATGCCATTTGATGTGGCTATAGATGATTTTGTGATAACCGGACAGTTTGAGCGACTGTCGGATAAAGGCTTATTTGTCTATCGAATGGCCAAAACTAAAGGCCATGATCTGGTGAGTTTATGGATAGAACATTTGTTATTAAATAGTGTAAAACCGGAAGGTGTGCCGACTATCAGTGAAATTGTCACTGATGATAATCACTATCAACTTAAACCAGTCGATCAACCAATCCATCATTTAAAACAATTGCTCGATTTTTATTGGCAAGGCTTACATCAGCCTTTGGCATTTTTTAATAACACCAGTTATGCCTATGCCAAAGCCTGTTTGAATGGTGGTCGAGCTTCGCCTGACAATGCGATTAAGGCCAGTTGGTTTGGCAATCAGCATGTCAGTGGAGAAGCCGATGATGTTTATTATCAACAACTTTATACTCATGCACCCTTTGATCAACCGTTCCAAGATATGGCTTTAGCGATCTATGAGCCAATCCAAGCCCATCTGCTTGGAGAAAAGTTATGAGTTTTGATGTTAATACTGTTGCCTTAGCGGGCATGAACTTGATTGAAGCGAGTGCAGGAACAGGTAAGACCTATACCTTGGCTGAGTTATACCTGCGCTTGGTATTAGAGCAGAATTTGAAGGTTGAGCAAATTCTGGTCGTGACTTATACCCGAGCGGCAACAGAAGAGTTGCGTGATAGGTTACGTCAAAAACTGGCAGACAAACGTCAGCAAATCTTGCAGCAAACATCACCAGATAAACATGCTTTAGATACTTTGGCGCTGGCGATTCAGAGTTTTGACCAAGCGGCGATTTATACCATTCACAGTTTTTGTCAGCGTGTATTAACAGACTATGCCTTTGAAAGTGGCTTACGCTTTGATGTTGATTTGATTGGTGATGAACGTGAAATCTTGCAAGCCGCCACTGATGATTTTTGGCGCTGTACTATTGGTCAAGCAACACCTGAGTTTGCAGCGTATTTATTAGCTAAAAATCAAACACCAGAATCATTATTAGGATCGATTCG
>JBFIJJ010000235.1:0-3474 GCA_041600795.1 Methylophagaceae bacterium
ACGATGTTGTAGCCGAATTACCAATGTTAGCGTTGATTTTGACTAAGAAGTTACGTCCGATAATCATCGGTTCAGCTTCAGGATGATTAATATTTGCAGGAATAATTGCGCGACCTTCCGCCACTTCTTTTCTTACAAACTCAGGGGTAATGTGTGAATCAAAACCAACGGGTAAATTGCCCTCGAGATCCGCTTCTGCACGACCAATGTTCTCACGAATGGCAATAAATTCCATCTCAGGCGTGATGATGCCTTGGCGAGCATAATGCATTTGACTGACATTTTTGCCTGCTTTAGCCCGACGCGGACGACGATTATGTTTGAATAACGGAATATCAAGTGCGCTAGCGTGTTGTTCACGGGTGAATTCAGAGCTGTATTCACTCAGTTCTTCGGTATCGTCACGGCTATCAATCCAGCCTTTACGAATCGCAGGCAAACCTTGTTCAACATCAATCTTTGCGTTGGGATCGGTATAAATCCCTGATGTATCGTATACATAAACGGGGGCATTTGGCTGACCCGCTAAGTTAGGATCTTTATTGGGTGTATCTGTTAATGAGATTTTACGAAATGGTACGCGAATATCGTCACGACTTCCTATCACATAACATTTTTCTGAACCCGGTAGTGGCTTAGTTGTAATGCCAGTACGTTCACTGATATCAATGACTTTGCTGTTTTGTGAAGACATATGCTTCCCCTGTTATTAAATCAAAAAACACCGGGGAAAACGTTGAGCCCAAACGGGCTAACAAGAGGATGAGTATATGGTATAACATCATGTTTAATTACGAATGCTGTTTGCGATATACTCGCTTGTTTCCTACGGAGGTGCTAGCCCCTTCAGGTTCAACGGGTTTAATCTCAGCCAACTTAATGGCACCCCGACAAGTGGGTAGCATGGTAAAGTAAAAACGATTTAGTTGGCAAGCACTATCTTAAAATACAGGTGAGATTGCAAGATAATATGGCAGATAAACAAGACATTCCGGATGATGAGTTTGAGTTATTTCGTTCAGAAATGAGTGATGCTCAACCTATTCATTACGATAGTGTCTTGCATACAGCGCCTAAACCTAAAGCCAAAAAGTTACATCACAAAACACACAGTGATCGTAGTCATCTAGATAGTTTTTCAGACATGTTTAGCCCAGAAACTGTCGGTAATGAGGAATATCTAGAATACCGTGGTCCAGGCATCCAACATCGTACCTTTTCTAAGTTACGTAATGGCAAAGTTCATATTGAAGCAGAGCTTGATTTGCACGGTTTCACACTTGCTATGGCTGAATCTACGCTTATCGATTTCCTTGAACAATGCCAGCAACAACAGTTACGTTGTGTACGAGTCATACATGGTAAGGGTTGGAGTTCAAAAGACAATAAACCGGTATTAAAAAGTAAACTTAATCACTGGTTACGCCAAAACCCACTTGTTTTAGCGTTCTGTAGTGCAACCATAGAGGATGGTGGAACAGGTGCTGTTTATCTATTACTAAAAAGATCGCATCATCAACCAGATAATCTGGCCTAGATTTTGAGGTCTTATTGCGCTAAAAACCCAACAAAAACTAGGGACTTACTACAGACTTGGAAATCATTAATGAACCAGTTATCCTACTCATGAAAATGGACTAGTGAAATAGCAAGTTATATCTATTTTTTCTTATCTGATGCACATAATAATTTGGTCTAATTTTTGCTTATTTACTATACTAATAAAAATAAAATAAGGATTTTTCTATGAATTTTGCAAAATCATTAATGAATCAATTAACCTATACAAAAAAAATGTTATTGATTGCGTTAGTGTTTTTAACACCGATCATTGTTACTACATTTATCGTTATAAAAGATGAAAGTCGTGAGATTATTCTCACTCAGGTCGAACAAAACGGGCTCAATTATATCAATACAGTACGTCGGATCTATCAGGACATTCCTCAGCATCGCGGCATGACCAATGCCTACCTCAATGGTAAAAATGAATTCAAAACCAAAATTTTTGCCAAACGTGAGGAAATTTCTGCCGACATAGCGGCAATAGATGCCATGGATGCACAATTTGGAAAGCAATTTAAAACAACTCCGTTATGGACTGAGATCAAACAAGACTGGGCACAATTAAGTAAACAGGCATTCTTATTATCACCACAAGAAGTGTTTGAACAACATACTGCACTTATTGTCAAAGTCGCTGATTTATTTGAACAAATAAGTAATTATTCCGGACTTGCACTCGACCCCGAATTAAACACCTCACATATTGTGAATTCATTAGTTGATAAATTACCAATCATTACAGAGCGATTAGGCCGAGCTCGTGGTTTAGGTTCTGGTATTGCTGCATCCGGCATGATTACGATGAACGGTAGCATTAAGCTGGGATCATTAGTCAGCGAAATCACTTTAAACTCTAATGCTGCTGTTAAGAACCTATCCTCCGTTATGGCTACGAATAAACGCGTTGCAGATGCTATATCTGACCTTTTAACACAACGTGAACAAGCAATGGCATCATTTACTAAAGCCGTAAATGATGAAATATTAGGACGCCAGATTATCAGTATTGACTCGGTAGATTTTTTTAATCTGGGTTCCGATGCAATCAAAATTAATTTCCAGTTATATGATGCTTTGATCCCTGTTTTAAATGATTTATTTGATCAACGTATTTCTGAATTGCGATCAGAACGTAATCTAATTCTTGGTATTATTGCTGTAACACTTATTATTGCTATTGTATTGTTTATAGGGTTCTTCAACTCTATCGTCAGCAATATTAAACAACTTAGTAATGCCACTGAAACCGTTGCAAGTGGCAACCTAACGGTAAAAGTCACCAGTGATGCAAAAGATGAAACGGGGCAAATTGTCAATGCATTGAATGTCATGATCACTCGCTTGAATGAAACCATCACACATATTAGTTCAACATCAAGCATGTTATCGAGCTCTGCTGGACAGTTATCTGCAACAACAAAAAATGTCAGTACCAATATTTCTGAACAGCAAATGCAAACAGAACAAATTGCAGCGGCAATGAATGAAATGACAGCCACGGTACAAGACATTGCTAAAAATGCTGAATTATTAGCAGTTGAAGTGTCAAATGCTGAACAAGAAACAACAACCGGTAGCGCTGTAATCAATAACACAATTTCAGCAATTAATACCTTGGCTGAAGGTGTTGGTAATGCTGCCAATGTTGTTGCCAACTTAGAAGAAAGCAGCAATGAGATCGGCTCTATTTTAAATGTTATTAAGGGTGTCGCCGAACAAACCAATTTACTGGCATTAAATGCCGCTATCGAAGCTGCAAGGGCTGGTGAACATGGTCGTGGTTTTGCTGTAGTAGCTGATGAAGTTAGAACGCTTGCAACCCGTACCCAACAGTCTGCAGAACAAATTCAAGAAATGGTCAATACACTTCAAAATAATACACGCCAGGCTTCATCAGTAATGAATGCT
>JBFIJJ010000236.1:0-3457 GCA_041600795.1 Methylophagaceae bacterium
AAACCCATTGATATTTACCTGTTTGTTTTTTTAAACTCCTAATATAAGGCGATAGTATCCTGGGGATAGGTAGCTTATGATTACTTCCGTTCTTGGTGTCATAAAGTGTGATCGTTCTCGATTTGAGATTGACATGCGACCATTCCAGCTTTAATAACTCACTGCTTCGAAAGCCCATATAAAGAGCCATAAATAAATATACTTTCGCTCTTTGACCAGGTAACGCTTCAACCGCTAGATGCCATTCCTTGAGTTTTTTACTCGGTATAACGCGATCCTTACGGTTATTTTTATGCCATAAACGAGCTTTGCTCAATATGCTGGTGGGGTTAGCCTCAATCATCCCAACAGCTTGGGCATAATTCAAAGTTAAACGTAATACTCGCATCGTGGTGTTAGCTGTAGTTTTACCTTTCTCTTGAGTAATCTTCTTGTGCCGCTTGATAACCATATCTTCGGAAATGCTGCTAACTGACTTTTTCAACCAGTCTTCAAATCCAAGTTCCAACTTATAACGATAGTCCTTTATAGTGTATGGCTTGAGTGCGCGACCTTTTAAATACTTCTCTAGTACATCCACCAGCTTTGTTTTTTCTGCGTCCAGTTTCCGCTTTTCGGCTGTCGGGTTAATGCCTGAATGTAGGTCTGACAAGATTTTCTTAGCCTTCTTTCTTGCCTCATCAACGCTGACATCAGAGGTAGGGCCGATTGTGACACGTTGAACCTTTCCTCCAGCCCACTTAACCACATTGAATGTTTTGTTACCTGTACTACTGACACGACACATTAAACGCTTTTCATCATCGTCGTAATATTCAATCCTTCCAGAATCAGGGAGGGGTAAGTCTCTTATTCTAGGTTGAGTGAAGTGAATCACTTTTTTAGCCATGCGTCACCTACGGGGTAAGGTAGGGGTAAGGTTTATTAGTGATTTTGAGTATATTCCAGTTATCTTGGAAGGTAAAGACAAAACAAGAAAAACCGCATACATATTGACTTTAAAGCCACTTAAGCTTTATTTGTAAAGGTTACAGAAAACCCTGGTCATTTGAATTGAAAATCCCTGTGTCCCTGGTTCGATTCCAGGTCGAGCCACCATCAAATTCAAAGCCTCAGCAATTTAACACTGCTGGGGCTTTTTTTGTTTTGTTTATAGCTATTGAGCCACTCTGCTATCCAGCGGCCTAAGTTCAAGGTACCAACTTAATCAGTACTCATAAACCGCTACTTACTCTAAATCAAAAGTAATAACAATTTTTGCGCTTAAGCCATATAAAGCATACTATTAGTGTGCGATCACTTATACTTTTTGCTTCGGACTAAGTATGTTATGACAGCTGATGTGAATGCTATTGCAAAAGAAAATCAGTTGCTTAAAGAGCAACTTAATGCCGCATTGCAACAAATTTCAGATCTGAAAAAATCACAAATTGAAATTCTAACTAGACTATCTCATGAGCTAAACACCCCGCTTAACATTATTATCGGTTACGCACGACTGTTTGAAGCAGATCCCTTATCTGAAGAGAAAAAAGAGTACATTACTCACATATTAACCTCAGCAAACTATTTACATAAGCAAACGGCACAGTTACTCAAACTTGCTGAACTTAAATCAAAGAAATTACCAATAGAAACGGTAGCGGTATGCGAGATGTTATCGCAATCGACTTCGCTTGTAGAACGAGCAGCATCCATACAAGGTGTCCGCATTAATCTCTGTTTGCCTGCAACTAATTTAACCGTTGCAACATTTCAAGTCTGTTTGGAACAAGTTTTAGTGAATTTACTGATTAACGCAATTCATTACAGCCCTAGAGGCGGTATTGTATCGATCACCTGTGTGGAAGATGAGGATATTGTCACAATAACCGTTAAGGATGAAGGAAGAGGTATTCCTGAAGAATTAAAAGGCGTTGTATTTAATTTATTCCATGACCGCAATATAGATCATGTAGAAGGCCTAGAATTGGGGCTTTACCTTGCCAAGGAATACGTTGAGTTGCTAGGAGGTAACATTGGCTTTGAATCAGAAGAGGACTGTGGTGCAGAATTCTGGGTGACCGTACCTAGAACCATCAACAACATTTAAATAGTAGTGTGATCAGTATAATTTGAACATGTCATCACTGTTGAGAATCATTTAGTCCAATGAAAACACTAAAACGCTACCACCTCGATTACTATTAATTTGTGCATTACCACCAGCAGCAACGACAATATAAAGTTGACCATCTAACTCATAAGCCATTGGAGCAGCATTGACACCAGCACCTGTTTGGAATTTCCATAACTGTTGTCCAGTCAATGCATCTAGTGCAACAAAGTAGCCATCATCCCCACCAGTAAAAACAAGATCACCTGCGGTAGCCAAGGTTCCACCAATCATAGGTTGTTTGGTTTTATGCTGCCAATGAAGTTTACCTGTATCGATATTTACGGCTGATATATTGCCTGATTGAATTGCCCCAGGAATTCCCTTAAAAGCACCACCTAACCATAAACGTCCCTGACGCCAGGGCATATTTCTAAGTTCATAATGCATAGGCTGGTGAAGATTAGCATAATAGACATCTCGTCTTTCAGGGTTAACAGAACCTGGCGACCAGTTCACACCACCATTAGCTCCTGGCAGCATTTCTGTTCCTCGACCTAGCGTTGGTAGTGCAAACAAATTTCGTTGTTCAACCATGGCTTCTGAGCGTCTCATCAGCTTGCCGGTTTGACGATCATGCACATACGCCCAGCCTGTTTTCCCGCCATGAACAACGACGTCAATCATTTTACCTTTTGCATCTTTAGCTTTAGTCAAAATTGGAGGCGATGTACTATCAAGATCCCAAACATCATGAGGCAAGTATTGATAAGCCCAGATTAATTTACCTGTCTTTAAATCTAATGAAACCAAAGAGTTAGTCCATCTATTATCGCCTGGCCGAACGGTACCATCTAAGTCTGGTGATGGGTTACCAATAACAGCAAAAACGCGACCCGTGTCGACATCTATCGATTTACTGGTCCATGCGGATCCACCGCCACGACGCCAAGCATCAACAAATTGCCCCGATGCAATTTGTGCTTTTTCTTGTTTAATATCTCGATTCAGAGGGTTGATGCCATCCGCTTTAGTTTGAAACACACCTTCCCAACCTAGCGTTCCATCAGGTTGTTTTTCATCGGGTTCAGGAATGGTATACCAACGCCAAATTAGTTTTCCCGTTTTAGCGTCATGGGCCGAAATAAAACCTCTAATCCCATATTCTGCCCCGGCAATACCAGTAATGATCTTTCCATCGTAATAGGTTGGCGCTTCTGTGCTTGAATAACCGAATTCAGGGTCTGCAAGTTGTGTCTTCCACGTTAGTTCACCCGTTTTTTTATTGATTGCTAATAAATTGGCGTCCAGCGTCGTCATAAAGACATTTTCATCATCAACTGCAACGCCACGATTATTAGG
>JBFIJJ010000237.1:0-3391 GCA_041600795.1 Methylophagaceae bacterium
AGCAAGGGTTCACCAATTTCAGCACTATCAAAATGTAAAGTGCTTGATGAGGTTTCCCAGACATGCATATCGGTATAAGGACTGATTCTGTTAGGTATTAAGTGGGCCCAAATACCTAGATTTTTAAGTAATGTTGCACTGGCTTTTGTTAACGCACTGACACGTAAATCTGGACTATCAGATTCATTTAGACGATCAGGTTGATGGCTTTCAATAACGGCAATTGATAACGCAGGATTTTGACTCAGGGCAATGGCTAAGCTACTGCCAACCATACCGCCGCCAATAATGATAACGTCATAATCTTTGCTCATAATGTGATGCCTCTTGCTAGGCGTGGTTGTTTGCCTGTTAACCCCATGCTGGAACGGGCAATCATATGTTTAGCTGGTGGCACGATATCAAGTAATGTCAGGCTGGCACCACGGGCATGACCTAATAAAAAATTATCATTACTGAATATATTGACCAATGATGTTGTTGCCTTGATCACGTTATCTTGGTCAGTTTGGCGCCACAGCTTGTAGTCATGCAATAACCTAGCATTGCCACAATCAACATTATCAGGTGAAACCAGTACATCCGCCAAGGCTGCAACATCACGTAAACCAAGATTAAAACCTTGGCCTGCAATCGGGTGCAGACTATGTGCAGCATTTCCAATTAACACGATTCGATGTTGTACCGGTTGGTCACTATGTATCAGTTTAAGTGGATAACTATTACGTTGACCGACACGAACAAATTTACCAAGGCGATAACCAAAGCGTTGTTGTAATGTCGCTAAAAAGTCCTGATCGGATAACGCTAAAATATCAGTTTCATCGCCGGTTTTAACCGTCCAAACTAAACTCGATCGCTTATTGGATGCTTGGTCTGACATGGGTAATAAGGCGATAGGTCCGGTTTCAGTAAAGCGTTCAAAAGCACGACCTTGATGACTGCGTTCAGTGCTAATGTTGGCCGTTATCGCAGTTTGTTGATAATCATGTTCAAACGCACCTAAAGCCAATAAGTGACGAATGGTAGAGTGTCCGCCATCAGCCGCCACAACTAACTTGCTTACTAACTTCTCGCCTGAATCTAGTGTCAGTTCAACCGACGTTTCAGATTGAGCTAATTCAGTGACCTTCGCGGGACTAATAACGTCTAAGTTTGTTTGCTGTGAAATAGCACGATTAAGCACTTGGCCCATTGCTCGTGCTGTAATAACTTGGCCTAAAGCCGGTACATTTTCTTTTTGGGCAGACAGGCGGGTTACGCCAAAATGACCGCGATCTGAGATATGAATATCCGTAATTGCAGTTGCGTGTTGTGCAAGCTGTGCCCATAGTCCCATCGTTTCAAAGATACGTTGTGAACCATAGGCTAATGCAATGCCACGATCATCATAGTTAGGTTGTTGATCAAAACTAAAGTTAAAGGCTTCGACCAAGGCAATGTTAAACGAGGTGTTTTTGAGAGCATAAGCCAAGCTTGCTCCGACCATACCGCCGCCAACAATAATCAGATCGTATTCACGCATGGTCATATCAGTGCTTGCTTCTCGCTGCAGCCATTAATGCCTCGATGTCATCCACTTCTTTGGGTGCGGTGTGAGATAAAACCTCATGTCCTGTTTTGGTTACCAGCACATCATCCTCAATACGAATGCCGATAAAGTGCCATTTTTTATCGACATGTTCAGGATCGCGAATGTATAACCCCGGTTCTACTGTGAGTACCATGCCCGGTTCTAGTAAACGCCATTCGCCGCCGACTTTATAATCACCAACATCGTGTACATCCATACCTAACCAGTGACCGGTGCGATGCATGTAAAAATCGCGGTATTGTTCTTGTTCAATTAAGGTGTCGAGATCACCTTCCAGTAGGCCTATACGCAATAACCCTTCTGTTAATACTCTTACCGCGGCTTCGTGCGGTTGATTCCAGTGATTGCCTGGTTTGACTTCAGCGATCGCGGCTTTTTGTGCATCAAGTACGATGTTATAAAGCGTTTTCTGGGCAGATGTAAATTTGCCGTTGATAGGGAATGTACGGGTAATATCGGCGGCATAACACTTATATTCAGCACCGGCATCAATCAATAACAAATCATTATTTTTTAATTTGTGGTCGTTTTCTATGTAATGCAAGATACAGCCGTTTTCACCACCACCGACAATAGACGGATATGCTGGCGAGCGGCAACCATTTTTCATAAACTCATGAATGATTTCAGCTTCAACCTGATATTCCCATTTACCGACAGCTGCAAATTCCATTGCACGAATATGTGCTTGAGCTGATACTTCAGCAGCATAACGCATGGCTTTAATTTCACTGCTAGATTTATACAAACGAAGCTCATTCAAACAATGATCGAGTTCAACAATTTCATTAGGAGAATGTTTACCCTGACGTGATGCATTGCGTAGATGGTTTAGCCATTCGACCATTTTGTGATCGAAAGAAGGCATATTTCCCATGGTGTAATAGACTTTTTTCTTATTTTCTAACAAGCCTGGCAAGATATCGTTCAAATCAGAAATCGGATAGGAATCATCAGCACCATATTTTTCTATCGCGCCTTCTTGTCCTGCCCGATAACCATCCCAGATTTCTTTACTAAGATCTCGTTCACGACAAAATAATAAATATTCGCCATGTGGTCGTCCCGGCACGATAACGATGACTGATTCAGGTTCATCAAAACCACTTAGATAATGAAAGTTACTATCACTACGATAGACATAATCAACATCACGGTTACGATTTGAGACTTTAGCATTAGGTAAGACAGCAATGCTGTCCGGCCCCATAATTTCAATCAGTCGTTGACGTCGTTTGGCAAATTCTTTTTTATTCACTTTTATTATCTACTTAGTGCTCGGTTGCATTGTCAGAAGCTGATGCTGGTTGTAATTCACCATAAAGTAAAAATAGGCCCATACGTAGATATTCGACTAATTCTTCAAAATTAGTTTCATCTTCGTCACTATTTTCTAAATCATCTTTATCAATTTGACTGATGTTGATTACATCGGTGATATATTCTTTCGAATCTTCCGATAGTTCAGTGTCATCAGTCAATCCAGACACACCCAAACCATAAACAAGGCCTTGGCACCAGTCACACATTGCGGAGATACGAGATGCCATTGGCGCAGTATCTTCCGGCAGTTCAAGTTGAAGGTCAAAATCAAGACTATTTAAAGCCTGAACGGTTTGATCAAATAACGTGGTCAAATCGAGTTCTTCATCTTCATCCGGATGTAAATCTTCATATAAACTTTTATACCAAGATGAGCGATTTGCGAGCGAATTCAGACATAATAGGCCGCATAATGCGCCTTGCAATTCTGCAGTGCTTGCAGGGCCGCCTCCGTCCTCATTGTTAGAAGTGAGA
>JBFIJJ010000238.1:0-3355 GCA_041600795.1 Methylophagaceae bacterium
CACAATATGGAAACCGACTTCACTTTCAATGACATCGCTGATTTGGCCTTTTTTCAATCCAAAAAGGGCTTCATCAATTTCTGGATAGAGTTGTCCTTGAGGAAATGTACCGAGTTCACCACCTTGCAGGGCGCTTGGACATTCGGAATGCAACATCGCTAAATCAGCAAATTTATAGGGTGTTTTTTGTAAACTTTTGGCGATACTATTAATGCGTTCTAATGCTTTATCGCGTTGATTTTCAGTATATTCATCATTAATAGTTATCAGGATATGACTGGCATTACGTCGTTCAGGACTACGGAATTTTTCTGGGTGCATATGATAGAAAATGCCGACTTCGATATCAGAAATAGTGGCGCTTTTAGCACCAATAATTGCCAACACATTCTCGACTTTACACTGGCGTTTTAAGGATTCCCTTAAAGACGTGATATCAAGATCATTTTGTTCAAGCACAAACAGAAAACTTTCTTCATCTTCAAAGCGTTCACGGATTTGTTGCACTGCTTTTTCTACGGCGATGTCATTAACAACAACCGATTGTGCTTCTTGTGAACTTAAAACCCTTGATTCAATATCATGTTCATTACGAGCTTGTTTATTGACAATCTCAAGCTCTTCATCATCTAAATCTTTAGGTGTTCTTTTGAATATTGCTAATGCAGAACGCAATAAACTGTAACTATCAATATCGGATTTTTTTACTGCTGTAGTCATAATGTCTCCGAATTATTCGGTTTTTTTATCGGTTAATGTCGGTTCAAGTGATGGTTCAGGTATTTGCAATGTGATACCAGGGAAACGAACGTGATAAATGATCGGATCAGAATCTCTGATCACTTTTTCAATTTCACCTTCAGTACCTTTAGCAACACGTACTTCACCACCAATGGAAAAATCAAAGGCACTTAACACCTTGTCTCTAAATTCAAAAATACTTGGATTCCAAGGCTCATCTGCACCGATCAGTTCTTCAAGTCGACATCCCACCATGCGTCCTTCATTTAAAAAATGGACGGTGTAAATAATCTGATCTTGTAAGAATGTGCCAACTTCAATCACGTTGCCGATACAACCACGACGTATTAATAGATCACCTATTTCCTTACCCGGATAGGTGCCATCATTTCTCACATTACGAGTGATACGGACTGCTTCACCATATTCGAAGCGGCCTTCATCATAACGATCGGGATTCATGACTGAATGTCTTCCAACGAAACAAAGGCTGTTTGCGGTTCTCCCATTTTGAAGACCTTAAATACCTTTTCAGTTTGTGCATCAGAATCAACAAAATCGTTGTATGCCTGAAGCAGAAGCTTGGTGTAGATCGCTTTTTGTAACTCATCATCATCAGGCATGGCATCGGCTGACTGAGAAAGGTAGTCATGAAAACGTTGAAGAATGTGCAGGCGGTTAACATGGACAACACTTTGGTCGTAGTCCAAGTCGAAATACTGCAAAAAGTCTTCTGCTGATTCTAAGTCTTCTAAATCATCTTCAAAACTCATCATTTTGTCCGCCTCTATCAGTTTAAAAATCGAGTCAAGTAATGCACTTGAGCGTTAACGTGGTTCTGATCCCATCAGATTTAACCCAACGTATAGATATTGTTATCTTCATTAATTCTTCGGTTTACAATTTCAAGCAAACCGCTGGCACCAATACGGTTTTCTGTATCGAGTCCACTTAGTTTTTCAAAAATCTGTTTGCTAGGTTCTAAATCGTGCAGCCGCATTTTGAGAAAGCCGATGGATTTAAGCGTGAATAAATAAAGCCGTATCCACGTCAATTGTTCTTTGGGTGCCTGTGTTATTGCCTCACTGTCGATCAGTTGCCAATCAGTCGGGAAATCAATATTTGCCGCTATAATCTTCAAGGCTTTCTCAGAAGTGAGAAGGGCTTCAGCAAGCCGATGTTGGTAGTAATAAAATCGATTTAACGCTACCAAAACATTAAGCGACTCTGGGGCATGAAAAAACGCCTTTAATAAGGGTAATTCAGCATCACCATCTGCATAAGCTGAACCAGCTTCTTCTATCAACTGTTGTACTTCAACACTGTCTTCTTTTTGAAAATACAGTTCATCAGTTGGGTCAAAGTCGAGTAATAAGTCCATCGTTAACCTACAGCCTTCTCTAACAGAGGTTGATCTGATTGCGTTTTGCAGACATCGTCGGCTTCACATCGCTCACATGATTCATCTGGTTTAATGGCAAAGGTTTTTTGGGCGGCTTCAAGTTGGTCGATACGTTCAATTAAGCAGCTAATTGCTTTTCCAACAGGATCTGGCACTAAGTGGTGATCAAGATCGATACCGTTATCCATCTTAATTTTTAGGCCTTTACGTTGAATAATACGACCAGGAATACCAATCACGGTGCAACATGCCGGCACATCTTTAACAACCACTGAGTTAGCACCAACACGAACACTGTCACCGAGTGTGATGTTGCCAAGAATTTTGGCACCAGCACCGACTAACACTGAGTTACCAAGTGTTGGATGACGTTTCTCTTTATTCCAGGTAGTGCCACCTAATGTGACACCATGATAAAGCGTGACATCATCACCAATAACAGCGGTTTCACCAATGACAACGCCTGCACCATGATCAATAAATAAACGATGACCAATGGTGGCACCTGGATGAATATCAACATTACTTAAGGTTCGGCAGACAAACGCGAGAAAGCGGGCTAAACCAAAGAATTTTGCTTGCCATAAGCGATGGGTTAAACGATTAACTAACAGTGCATGCACACCGGGATAAGTCAGTAATACCTCGAAGGTATTACGTGCAGCAGGATCACGGTCGAATACACATTTGATGTCTTCAGACCATTGGCTCCACAAGGATTGACGTACTGTATTAGTGTTCATGATTCAATCACTCTTCAGGAAAAGTGATGTTCCAAATATTTTTTCCAGGAGTAGGGATGCTGGAAATTTTATAGAGGGCATCAGGATATTTGATTTTAGAAAACAAACGATCGAGTTTGTCGACGAACGATTCTGTGTGTTGTTCAATGCGTGTTGCTTGATCCAATGTTTGAATTGTTGCCATGATGACTACCTCCTAAAATACAGCCAAAAAATCGTTAAGTTCTTGCTGTTGTGGCGACCGTTTATGATCAGCCACAAATTGCCTGACTACAGGCAATAACAAACCAGCCTGAATAGTGTTTAATGAGATTCCTATTTGCTGATAGGCGTGAATCACGCCTTTGCTACCAGAATGTTTACCCAAAATAAGTTGGTGTTGTCGACCAACTATTGCTGGATCAATACCTTGATAATTCAGTGGGTTTTTCAAAAATCCATCGACATGAATACCGGCTTCATGACTGAA
>JBFIJJ010000239.1:0-3334 GCA_041600795.1 Methylophagaceae bacterium
CGCCGCATGCGCTTGAAACAAATGAAATCAGAGATATTGTGGAGCAGTTTAAAAATAGCGCTGAGCTAGCGCAGCATGCCGGTTTTGATGGTGTGGAAATTCATGGAGCCAATGGCTACATTATCGATCAATTTCTTCGCGATGGCTCTAATCATAGAAATGATGCATACGGAGGCAACGTTGAAAACCGAATGCGTCTGCTCAATGAAATTCTGGATGAGGTACTCACAATATGGCCTGCAGATCGGGTAGGCGTGCGTTTGAGCCCTGAAAACAGTTTTAATTCCATGTCTGATTCGGCACCACAAACGCATTTTGAGTATTTTTCAGGGCAATTGAGCAAGCGTGGTCTGGCGTACCTTCATGTGCTTGAAGGTGACATGATGACCAAGAGCAGTGTAATTAATTACTCTGATTTTGCCAGAAAATACGATGGCGTTTATATCGCAAACAATGGATATAACCTAGAAAGCGCACAGGAATCGATAGGTAATGGTGTTGCTGATATGGTTGCGTTTGGGGTGCCGTTTTTGGCTAATCCGGATTTAGTACGACGTTATAAGGAAAACTTACCTCTGAATGACGTTGACGCCAGCACATTCTATGGTGGTGACGAGAAAGGCTATAACGATTATCCAATATATGGATAGAGACAAATTACATAAAGAGGTCGATTTATGGGACACGGTTTAACACGGCAGCAGATTGTAGAGGTTGCTGATGACTTGTTTTATCGGCAAGGTTTTGAGCATACCTCCTTTGCTGATATCTCCAGTCTGGTGAATATTTCTCGCGGAAATTTATACCATCATTTCAAGACCAAGGATGACATTCTTGACGCGGTTATCAATGTTCGCCTGGACAGAACACAACACATGCTAACCGATTGGGAAGAGCAAGGAAAAACGCCAAAAGACCGCATCAGGAGTTACATAAAAATTCTTCTCACGAATTGGTCAATGATCAGGAACTACGGTTGTCCTGTCGGCACATTGTGTACGGAACTCGCCAAGTTAAACCACGCCTCAAAAGCTGAGGCTAATAAAATTTTTACCCTCTTCAGGGGGTGGCTGAAAGATCAATTTATTGAACTTGGGCATACACAGGATGCCGATGACTTGGCTATGCATGTGCTCTCATGGAGTCAAGGCGTTGCGACTCTGGGTAATGCTTTTGATGACTTAGAATATGTGAAACAGGAAGTCAAAAAGATGTCTGATTGGCTAGATACATTGTAGGTTTAAAAAGACTAAACACGTTATTGGTAATACATCAGAGGATACAGATATGTTTGTTGTACTGCTTAGGTTTTCAGATAATAAATCCAAGGCCGGAGAATTCATGGATGGTCATAATCAGTGGATTAAACAAGGTTTTGAAGAGGGTATTTTTTTATTGACTGGTAGCCTTCAACCCGACCTGGGGGGTTCTGTCATTGCTCACAACATCTCACTACATGAGCTACAGGAAAGAGTAAACAATGATCCTTTTGTGGTTGAGAATATTGTTCATGCCGAAATACTTGAAATTGATCCTAAAAAAACGGATACCCGACTTAATTTCCTGATTCAATGAAACTATGAGTAAAACAATAAAAGGTCCAGATGGTATGGCGCGTTGTAGTTGGTGTAGCGCAGCACCGGCATTCTTTGACTATCACGACAACGAATGGGGATTTCCTGTTAGCGATGACCGTCGACTGTTTGAAAAATTATGCCTTGAAAGCTTTCAGTCAGGTTTGAGCTGGCGCACCATTCTTGCTAAACGTGAGAACTTTCGCTCAGCATTTCATAATTTTGATTTCGACAAAATTTCGCGTTTCACACAGCGCGATATTGATCGACTTCTCAAGGATGAAGGTATTGTGCGCCATCGTGGCAAGATTGAGGCAACCATCAACAATGCCAAACGAGCTAAAGAACTCGTTACACAAGAAGGTTCTTTGGCGGCTTTCTTCTGGCGTTATGAACCTGACAACAATAATCTTTCTAAGCCTCAAACCGTATCGACCTGCGAAGAATCAGTTGCTCTCTCCAAAGAATTAAAAAAGAGAGGCTGGAAATTCGTTGGTCCAACAACAGTATATGCCTTTATGCAAGCAATGGGACTAATCAATGATCATGCAGTAGGCTGCGTATATAGAGCTAAGGTTGATAACTCCCGAAAACGATTCAAACGCCCATGAAACAGTAAAAGCAAGCAGCCCTAACAAAGCGCTTGTTCGGGCGCCAACCATGCTTGGCTTCGTTTGTGCCGCAGAGCTTAAACGTTAAGCTCTCTTTTCACGCCCTTCTTCAATGCTTTTCTCAATCATCGGAGCAATAGTTGAGCCTTGCACGACGATTGAGAAAATAACTACAACGTAAGTCATTATTAACAATAATGTGTGGTAATCAACACCATTTACCATGAGTTTGCCTTCTGGTATGGACGCCGCCATTGCTAAGGCTAAACCACCACGCAATCCACCCCATGTCAGGATCTTGATCGAATGGGCATCGTATTGTCGAAATTTTCGAAAACCTAGATATGGCAATGCCACGCTGATGAAACGTGCAAGTAATACTAATGGGATCATGAGCAGCCCAAGTCCGACTTGAGCCCATGTCACAGGCAAAATCACTAACATCAAGCCAATCAATAAGAATAATAAGGCATTTAAAAATGCATCAACGGTATGCCAGAAATGGGACAAGGTTTGTTGACTATGTTCAGAAAAACCAACTGTTCGGGTGACGTTACCAATAACAATACCACTGACAACCATGGCTAAAGGACCTGAAATCTCTAAAACATTAGCCAGTGCATAACCGGCGGTGGGAATACATAAGGTGATTAATAGTTCGATACTAGAATCTTCAGCACGACAAATTAACCAATGTGCTATTAAGGCTAGTCCAGCTCCAAATGCTATACCGCCACCAGCATCGACTAGAAATATTTCGGCTACACTATAAAACGTTGGTTCTTTACCTGAGAATGCCAAGGCGAAAATAGTGGTGAATACGACCAAACCGACACCATCATTGAATAATGACTCACCTTCAACCTGAACAGAGATATTTTCTGGTGCGCGCATTTTTTTGATAATGGCTAATACTGCAATAGGGTCGGTTGGACTTATCAATGCACCAAATAGCATGCAGTAGAGTAATGGAATCGACCATCCCAATAGACTTAACAGCCAGAAGCTACAATAGCCAATAATCACGGTAGAAATCAGGGTTGAACCCAGCGCCATGATGGTGATTTCCCAGCGCTGTTTTCTGAGCAAATGCAGATCAATTTCTAATGCACCAGCAAATAATAAAAAGCCCAGCATGCCTTTTAGTAA
>JBFIJJ010000240.1:0-3331 GCA_041600795.1 Methylophagaceae bacterium
CCAAATAAATGGAAACCTAAATTACGAGTTGTTTTTTTCTGGGGTAGAGTATGCAAACACTCTGTCAGTAATGCTAATACATCGGGAACTAATTTTGATGTGCTAGCATCATCGGCATTGTTTAATTGATCTATAAGTTCTTTTGAACGTCTTTTATATGGTCGAGGTAATTTTAGTTTAGTTAACAACTCAGCCAGAATTTTACCGCCATCAATGTGGTGTTCTTTCTCTTTAGTAGAAGCATCCATTTTTGCAATGGCTTGTTCCATGAGTTCAAGAATAGTTTGAATTTTTGATTGGTCACTATTGCGTCGAAGTACATGACGTAATGATTTCAGCTGCGTATCTAAATCATCATCAAGACCTTGGGCTGCAAGGGCAAGTCTACCCAGACTGCGTTGTAGAACTTCATCATAGCTCTGTTGTTTTTCTAAATCGGTAATAGATTGATAGTATTTCTGTTTCCACTCATCAAGTTGTTGAACAATATCATCATTGGCCATTGTTTAAATCCTTAACTGAAATCATAACGCTGCTGGCGGAGTCGTGATGAGCGGTGAAAATTCAAGCACAGGTTTTTCGACTTGGTTATTCTCAAGTTCATAAAGCAAAATATCGTAATAGCGGCGTACATTTTCAATATAACGAACTGGCTCACCGCCGCGGGCATAGCCATAACGAGTTTGTTCATACCATTTCTTTTTGCTGAGTAAGGGTAAGTTTTCTTTTACATCTGGCCATAGATCGGGATTCTTACCGTTCTTTTGTGTCAGTATGCGTGCATCTTCCAAGTGACCAAGTCCAATATTGTATGCGGCTAATGCCAGCCATGTTCTATCTGGTTCTTGAATCCGTTCGGGTAGATTTTCTCTGATATATGCTAAGTAAGCCGCACCGGCGTCGATACTTTGTTGTGGATCTTCGCGATCGTCAATATCCATTTGTTTTGCCGTCGCTTGTGTCAACATCATTAGACCTTTGACCCCTGTACTTGACACTGCTTGGGGGTTCCAATGGGATTCCTGATAGGAAATTGCTGCCAGTAATCGCCAATCAAAGTGATATTGATTAGCTGCATGTTCAAATAGCGGCTGATAGGTTGGTAAGTCGGTTAAAATTCGACGATGAATAGCTCGGGTATCAACGTAATCGAAACGACGAATATGACCGTAATATTTAGCGATTAATCGATCAAGATCACCTGATTCTTCCAATTGCTCAAAAAATTTCACCATTTGGTCGTAAAGCGAACTATCCTCAGATAACGGTAGTGCCCATGCTAATGGTTGAGGCTCAGAAATATCAAAGGCGACACGCAATTCAGGAAAAAGCCCTTGGTTGGCGGCTATTTCATTAGAATCTGCAATGGTGTAATCGATCATCTCAAGTTGAACCAGTTCAAGCAGACCACTACTGTCTAGTTGCTGATTTTCAGTCCATTCTAACTCGGGTATATCTTGTTTATACGATTTCAATTGTTCGACATGACTGCTGTCAGCAACAACTTCTAACTGACCATTTAGGGATGTTATATCCTGTGGTATAGGGTTGCCTTCACGATAGATAAGTTGTTCAGTGACTTCTTGGTAGACGGGGCCAAAGCGGATAAGATCTTTACGAGCTGGGGTGATAGTAAGTCCGGCTGCAGCAATATCAGCCTTACCTTGTTCTATTAACTTGAGCATATTACCAAGGTTGTCAGGAACAATGATTTTGAGTCTAACATTAAGGAATTCGGCAAACCGCTCAGCAAGATCATATTCCAAACCTGCGAGCTCATTACCCTTGACGTAATAGGTCGTTGGTCCATAACGAGTCAATACACGTAATTCACCTCGTTCACGAATTTCTTCTAGATGTGGTTGTGCTTCACTACATGCCATGAGTAATGTTAACGATAGCAATAGAAGACTAAAAAATTTCAATATCCATACACCCTAAAAAAATCAGTTTTGATTATCGCTTCATATTAAACACTTTGCACTACATTAAGTTTTTAATGATCTGAAAAACATTGTTTTTAGTGGATTTTTGTTAGATAGCTTATAATTCACACTTTTTTTGTAATGAGATTGATCCCGATGAATGCGCCAGAATTGTTATTACCTGCCGGAAGCCTACAGCATATGCGTTATGCCTATGCATATGGTGCTGATGCCGTCTATGCAGGGCAGCCACGCTATAGTTTACGTGTGCGCAATAATGATTTTCATAAACTTCATGTTTTAGAACAAGGTATTCAGGAAGCACACGCGTTAGGCAAGCAGTTCTTTGTTGCAAGTAACTTGATGCCACATAACGCTAAAATTAAAACCTATATGGCCGACATGGAGCCTGTTATTGCCATGCAACCAGATGCATTGATAATGGCTGATCCAGGTTTAATCATGATGGTGCGGGAACGCTGGCCTGAAATGCCGGTACACCTTTCAGTTCAGGCTAATACGGTTAATTATCAAGCGGTAAAGTTTTGGCAATCTGTAGGCGTGAGTCGTGTCATTTTGTCGCGGGAATTATCAATTGATGAAATTGAAGAAATTCGTCAACTCTGTCCAGATATTGAATTAGAAGTATTTGTCCATGGTGCATTGTGTATTGCGTATTCTGGCCGCTGCTTATTATCTGGATATTTTAATCACCGCGATCCGAATCAAGGATCGTGCACAAATTCATGCCGATGGGATTACAAAACACATGCGACGGACGGCAATGATGATTCACCACAGAAAATAGATTTCAAAGCCTTTGATGCATTTGAGCAACCGTCATTATCTGATTGTGGTGAACAACAACGTCACCCCTTAGCCGATCAGGTTTATCTGATTGAAGAGGCTAATCGTCCCGGTGAATTAATGCCTATTTTTGAAGATGAACATGGTACCTATATCATGAACTCTAAAGATTTAAGGGCGATTCAGCATGTAGAGCGTCTAACAAAAATTGGGGTTGATTCCTTGAAAATAGAAGGGCGCACCAAGTCTGTTTATTACGTTGCTCGTACTGCCCAGATTTATCGACGTGCGATTGATGATGCGTTAGCCGGGAAAAAATTTGATCCGACGTTAATTGGAAAATTAGATAATTTGGCCAATCGAGGTTATACCGATGGCTTTTATCAACGTCATCCGACTCAAGAACAACAAAACTATATTCAAGGCTATTCAAGCAGTGATCGCCAACAATATGTCGGTGAAATTACTGGTTATGATAGTCAGACACAATCGTTGACGATTGATGTTAAGAATCGTTTTTCACTGGGAGATAAACTGGAGTTGATTTTACCTGAAGGTAATGTCGAGTTTACCTTAGAAACCTTATTGAACAGTGGTGG
>JBFIJJ010000241.1:0-3291 GCA_041600795.1 Methylophagaceae bacterium
GCTTGATCCCACGAAATACGTTGCCATTTACCTGCAACCTTTTTCATTGGATATTTCAGGCGTTTGTCACCATGGCCATGTTCACGCAACGATGCACCTTTAGCACAATGTGAACCTAGGTTAAATGGGTGTTCAAAGCTAGGTTCTTGGCCAATCCATACGCCATTTTGCACTTCAGCAACGACACCACAGCCAACACTACAATGACTACATACACTGCGTACTTTTTTAATTTCGCCTTCGTCATAAGCATGGCGTTTGCCTTCCGATGCATCAGCTTTTTTAATCATTGCTGTTGGCAACAATGACATAAATGCAGCACCGCCGGCCGCGATCCCAGATCCCTTTAGGAAATTGCGTCGATTAAGTCCTGAGTTTTTAGTACTGGCAACGGAATCACGTTTAGTCAATTTCATTTTTAAATTCTCAGCTTAAAAGTCGGCAAGTTGGTAATAGGTATCAACATGCTCAGTTCGTTGGTAGCCCTTGCTTGAAGCAACAGGCGTTTTATCGCTAACATCTGGTAAAACACTAGCTTGAGCTTGAACTAAAGATGATGCTGCAACTAAGGTTACTGAGCCGCCCACGGTTGATGTCAATTTACTGAGAAATTGTCTTCTATTTATGGTTTGCTTATCAGTCATGATGCCCTCCCGACCACTTGAAGTAACAAGACCCCAAAATGGTGCATATATACTTGTTTTATTTTGATTTTATATCAAAGAAATGATATCCGAAGTATCGCTCACAATACGCTTTCAAGCAAGAGCATTACTGCAATATACCTCGTTCTAATTTCATAAATGTTTGACCTAAGTGTCCAACCGAACGATAAAATTTTGCATTTTCTGCCTGCGTCATATCACCAAAGAATTTTTCTGCCCAAGGTGCTAAATGACGTTGAAAGAATTGTGATGCGGTCACGATTGGAGTTCCTTCAGCCATAAGGATAAGTCGCATCACATCACATTGTGCAGAAATATGATCTTCAGGCTCGGTAATCTCTTGTTGTCTTTCCAGCCCCAATTTAGCTAAATCAGATCGTAATAACGCGACTGGCTCTTCCATTAAAAACCCGGTTTGGTAAAACGAGCCATAAGGAATCAGTTCGCCATGTGTTACGCCAATAAATAGCGCTTGAAACTCATCTGACACTGATTCAGGATCAACCTGCTTGGCGGCATCACGCAACTGTAACCATTGTTTACCCATTGGACTTTCTGGGGTATCAATTTCTATGGCAGCTAAATTATCTAATAGTTCCTGTGCAGGTTTGGCTGTAAGTAACGTCGCTAACAAGGCATAGGTTTGTGCTCGCCAAAGTGTATTTTCATCTGTCATTACATCGGCCCTTGAGCATCTTTAAACATCGCTTTCACTCTACAGTCCTCACACATTTTTAATCGTTCTAATGCTGCTCCCTGAAACATCGCATGGCCTTTGAGTTTTTCAGTCATGGTTGTGATCATTTTCTGCGTCGCAAACGGTTTATTGCATGATATGCAATGAAATATCGGTTCTTCATATAACAGTCTGTGCTTGCGTGCTTGCTCACGATCAAATAAATATTGTGGTTTCAACGTGATGGCATTTTCAGGGCAAGCATTACTACATAGACCACATTGCACACATAAATCTTCGACAAAATTGAGTTGCGGTTTATCAACGCCATCTAATACTGCACCTACCGGACAAACTGATACACATGACATACATAGCGTGCATGCTTGTTTGTTAATTTCGAGTTCACCAAAAGCAGCACCCTTATTTAATGGCAAGATTTGAATTGGTTTTGGCGCCTGTTTATGAAGGTGTTCCAATGCAATCGTGATCATTCGACGTTTATCATCAACACCAGCAAATTGTGCTCGTTCAGCAATAACCATCGTTTCTGATTGGTTTAATTGTTGTGTTAATTGCTCAAAATTATTGCCACTAAACCAGCTTATTACTGAGTTGTTATATCCAATACCATCCAACATAAAGTTTGTTTTATCTATCTCATTCTGAAGTTCAATCCAATCATGATCGTCATGGCTACCGGCATCCCAAACAGCAATATGGCCCGCACCATAAGCTAAAGCGCTTAACCAGAATGGCATGCCGAGGGCACCAATTTCTTCAATCGAAAATACGATTGTTGTTTGGTTCAACCCATCGGCCATGGTTTCTATGATCATTTGACCATTGCTTTCATCATGAATAAGTAAGGTTGGTGGTACTGTTTCAAGCTCAAAATAGGCTTTTAACATTACGCGTAGCCGATTAAGGCTCTGATCAAGTGTTGGCAAGGCATACGTCATTGCACCTGATGGACAAACTGCAGTACAACTTCCACAGCCTTGGCATAATGACGGATTTACCGTAACCGTATCGCCGGAGCTACTTATTGCTTCGGCGGGACAGGCATCAAGGCATTGTTGGCAGCCTTTGATCTGACGACGCGAGTGTGCACAAATAGATGGTTTATATTGAAAGTAGCGCGGCTTATCGAATGTGCCGATAAGATCGGGTAATTGCTGTAATGCCTCGGCTAATTTTTGTTGATTATCGCGTGGCGCAAAATACCCTAAAGGCAAAACCTTAATCGAAATAGCAGGTTCTGGCATTAAATCTAAGATCACGTCAAACGCCAAAGTCTGTGATTTAAGTTCAACCGTAAAGTTACCTAACCAGCCAATAACGCTGTCTGGCTTATCGATTGATGACGTGATTTGTAAACCATCAAGATGAGCTGTTACTGCATCAATTTGTGCTTGAGTGCCAAGGATCAATAATCTGCCGCTTGAATTAAATTCAACTAAATCAATTGGCATAATATCGATCACGCCTAATTGTTGTATTGAGTTATGCACTCTTGTCATCCTCGTTATTATCTGTAGGTATTTCTGTATTTTCTGCTTGAGCTGGCAAGCTTGGCGTATTTTCTGTTTCAGGCAAGTGCTCTGATTCCAGTTCGTTTTTTTGTTGTGCCAGTTTAATCATACGCTTCATTTGTGATGTGACGATATCACCTAAATTACGTTCTTGCGTATAGTCATGATCATAGTCATTTAGGCCATCTCGTGTATTAAATTCAGCTTGGCTAAATAAATCACGAAATGCCTGTATTTTGAGCTTGGGATCGACATCTTTTTGCTGCCATATCGGTAACTCTTCGTCAGTTATCGGCTGTTTTGTTTCATCCGCTTGAGATAAGTCTTGATCAGTCTCATCTGGCAATTCTGACGCTACACTAGGTTCAGTGTTAGCATCATCATCTAATTTTCGCCGTGACCAACGTGATATAAA
>JBFIJJ010000242.1:0-3290 GCA_041600795.1 Methylophagaceae bacterium
ATGCCTAGCTGGAAAGCAAATGCCCAAGTAATGGAAGGTAGAGACCAACTCTACGCTTATTTAAAAGCACGCTCTGATGGTGCAATTGGTGAAGTAAAACCTAAAAAAGCAAAATAATAGAATTCAAGGCCCTTTGTATTACTTCTGTAGTGCAAAGGGTCTTCTGCTATCTAGCATAGCGTTAAAAATACAAAGCACAATTAACACGTTATTTCCACATCACATCTGAACCTTGTTTTGCCGCTGCTGTAAGAAGTTCCATTAATGGTAATGCTCGATTGTGCATGCTCACTTTAGGTTCATCATCGTGATCGTTTGTAGCTTGAGGCTCTATATCCGAAACAGCATTTCGTAATGCCTCTAAAGCTGCAGGCACATCATCTGCCAGAAGTGCCCCAGGTACGGTGCCACTGTGGCCCATCATCTTTAGCAAGGCCACCCCTACTTCTCCAAACATAGTGATGTCTGCATACGCTTTTGTTGTAAATGTCACTAGCATGTCATTCTCCTTTAGCCAGAGTTGAGCACTAACAGTTGTAACAAATTTATCCGTTACGGATGCTCTTAATACTAGGTTTACCACGTTAAATTAGAAAGTGGAAAGATTATCTTCAATCTATTTTATTCTTATAAAATCATTACTGTATACAGCGCTCTTAAATAAGCATACGATGAAACTATCAACATTAAACATGTCACTGTAATAACTTTATTCAGTAGCAAGGTGGCTTCCATCCCTTTCGCTTTTTCAGGCGTTTCCTCCAAAACTGAAATATCCATCCAACAACTGTTGATTAATCTCTTCCCTCTTGCTGAAAGCTTATCTTTATTCCAACAGCTGTTAACACATGAAAGAGTATCCCAATTTCTATTCTCCAAAGGAGAATTAACATGACAACCTCAAAACAACTCTTCACTGTCGCCCTTACTCTCGTTTTTTTAGCTCTATTAGGGTGTGCTGCAACATCAACTCAAGAAAGTACTGGCGAATATATTGATGACTCAACTATTACAGCAAAAGTTAAAGCAGCTATTTTCAATGAACCTACTTTAAAATCATCTGAAATAAATGTTGAGACATTCAAAGGCATCGTTCAACTCAGTGGCTTTGTTAGTTCATATACTGATATTGATACAGCAGTGACGCTAACACGAAGCATCAAAGGTGTTAAAGACGTACAAAACGCCATGAAAATTAAGTAATGTGTTTGTATGTGAAACCTGCACAAAAGCTTTGCTATTTCTATTTGGCACAAGCCATAAAGGAGACTTAACATGTTAGAAACTGTCGCAATCTTATTGATCATTCTTTGGGCGCTAGGTTTAGTGTCTTCCGTAACGCTTGGTGGCTTTATCCACCTTCTTATTGTTATAGCGATTATTGTTATCCTGATTAGGGTGATACAAGGTCGCAGGATATAAATAACTTGATTCGGTATATACCGTTAATTACCAACGATGCTATCGCTTAGCAAAGGAACGCTCGCTATGAACAAACTAACTACATTTATAAAATTATTATGCCTGATTTCGGTGATGCTTTTCGTAACCACAGCCTGTGATTCCGATGACAGTTCTATGGAAAATGTTGGTGAGAAATTAGACAATGCCGCAACAGATTTTGGTAATAAAGTCGAGGATACCTGTGAAGATATAAAAGAGAGCTTAAATGCCAAAGATTCAGATTGTTAAATTGCTTTTAGCGATTTAAATCCAAAACACCGAGTAGCCTCGTATGTATTAGAGGCTACTTCTTATGTGGTTTTATCACTAAACTAATATTGTTATGTCTATTCATCCACTTCATTATTTAATCCTTTCAGTTGAAATGTCTGTCTAACCCAAATTTGCTGTACCCCACTCACTGCGAATCCCTTTTTAGTCTATAAATAGCTGACACGACAATGCCATTAAATCAGCTAAACATTCTGGATGAAAATTACTGACACCGATTGCACGAGATTAAGTCTGAAACAATAATTAGTAGCGTATACAAGTGTTTAAAGTTCTGACAAGATCAAATATCTCTTTTTTTTTGGGGTTTATAGGACTATATTTATAAGCGTTACCACTTTCTTTCAGATTTGGGGAATGGTTCGAGAGTGATGACATGACACGAATTCGGTGGATGTTACGAGTGAGGTCTCATCATGAGAGAGTTTTCATCACTATCATTTCAAGAACGAAGTGTCTTAACTCTCACTTTACCCATCGCAAAATTATATCCATCGACTCACCGGGTTAGTGCATTAACAAGTTTTGTTACTGCAACTTGATAATGCCATGCATATTCATAAAACACGGGGGATATACGAAATGAAAATAAGAAAACATTCTAAATTAGAAGCCATTATTGCCAGTACCCTACTTCTATTCTCATCATTATCATTCGCTAATTGTGATGATCTACCTTCTCATTCGGAGTTGGCTGCTGCATTAAAGGCTAGCGTTAATGCTAGTGGTGGGCCATCTAATGGTGGTTTTAACTTAAATATGTGGGCAACGCTCGTCGATCGAGATGGAATCGTCTGTGCAATAGCTATGACAGGTGACGATCGCGGTGATCAATGGCCAGGTAGCCGGATTATTTCAGCTCAAAAAGCAAATACAGCCAATGCCTTCAGTCTGCCAGGTCTTGCTATCTCAACGGCTAATCTTTTTTCTGCCGTTCAACCAGGTGGCTCTTTGTTTGGTTTGCAATTCAGTAATCCAGTTGATACTAATGTCGCATACGGCCAAACAGGTCCTGGGGGGACTAATGCAAAAAACTACGGTACAGAAAATGATCCACTAACCCATAAAATCATCGGAGGTATTAACGTTTTTGGTGGTGGTTTAGCGTTATATAACAGTGAAGGCACTTTGCTTGGTGCTCTTGGTGTAAGTGGTGATAGTTCATGTGCTGATCACAATATTGCTTGGCGTACTAGGGATGGACTGGGGCTAGACTATGTTCCAGCAGGTCCAGGTAATCTTTTTGGTGGCACTGTTGGCGATAATATCATTTATGACGTAGTAGGCGGTGTCAGTGCATCAGGATTTGGTCATCCTGAATGTGGAGGAACCGAACCCGCTGTCAATGCAATAATTGTAGTTGACCACCCTCTTGGCTCTTAACCGATTAACAAGCGGTTTAATCTAACTTACAAGAAGCGCGGTGATAATACTATCACTGCGCTTCTTTGCTTACATATCGTTCAATATGCCAACCATAATAATAAACAAAGGCGCCTATAAACCGGAGCAATTATAAAGTGCTATTTTTTGTACGCGACATATTCAGAATATAA
>JBFIJJ010000243.1:0-3260 GCA_041600795.1 Methylophagaceae bacterium
GGCAAAGACAATGTCTATGTCACTAAAATCGTTATCGACTACGAAGTTCGTAAACCGTTTATGGCTCAGATTGACCTAATTGGCCATTTTCACACAGAAGTTGATGTAGAACCCAAGCATAAATGATATCTAGACGACAGAAAGCTTTATGTACTCAATTAGACATTAGTTTTAATGATGAGTCTTTACTTGAACAAGCATTGACTCATCGTAGTGCCAGTTCAAAAAATAATGAACGTTTAGAATATCTTGGTGATGCAATTTTAAGCTTTGTTATTGCTGAAGAATTGTTTAAACGTTTTCCTCAGGTTAAAGAAGGCAAGCTTAGTCGTTTACGGGCATCATTAGTCAAAGGTGTAACATTGGCTGAAATCTCTCGCGAGTTAAAACTGGGTGAAGTTTTAATATTAGGCCCGGGCGAATTAAAAAGTGGTGGTTACCGTCGCGAATCTATTCTAGCAGATGCGTTTGAAGCGATACTGGGTGCCTTGTATCTCGATAGTGGAATTGAGGTTGTTAAATCACTTATATTACGTCTGTATGAAGAACGCTTAAGTTCTATCGATGTTGATGAAGTGGTCAAAGATGCAAAAACACGCCTACAAGAATTATTACAAAGCCGAAAACAACCACTGCCTTTGTATAGTGTCAGCGAGATAAAAACACAAGAAAATCAGCCACAATTTGAGGCGTCTTGCCAAGTGGCATTATTAAATAAAGTGATTATTGCTCATGGTTCAAGCCACCGCAAAGCAGAACAAAAAGCGGCAGAACGTGCATTGACTTTAATAGAAGGTAAATTATGACAGACAATGCATTTAAATCTGGCTATGTAGCTATCATTGGTCGCCCTAACGTGGGTAAATCAACCTTGATAAATCGTGTTTTAGGCCAAAAGTTGTGTATTACATCACGTCGACCTCAAACTACACGTCATCGTATTCTAGGAATTAAAACAACGGATAAAAGCCAGTTGATCTATGTTGATACCCCTGGAATACATAGTGATGATAAACGAGCAATGAATCGCTATATGAATAGAGCGGCTGCATCATCTATTGATGATGTCGATGTCATTTTATTTGTTGTTGATGGCATGAATTGGACAGATGAGGATGACAAAGTCCTCGAACGCTTAAAAATGAGTGCCAAAGCACCTGTCATTTTAGTTATAAATAAAATGGATAAATTGGCAGATAAGGACGTAATGTTGCCCCATATTGAGACGTTATCTTCAAAATATGAATTTAACAATGTGTTTCCGATTTCAGCTCGTCGTGGTATGAACATTGAGCAGTTAGAACACGCTATAGAAAAACTCATGCCTGAAGGTGAGTTAATCTTTCCAGAAGATCAACTGACTGATCGTAGCTCACGCTTTTTAGCTGCTGAAATTGTTCGTGAAAAACTGTTTCGTCATTTAGGCCAAGAATTACCTTATTCAATTACTGTAGAAATTGAACAGTTTGATGATGAAAAGGGTTTGTTCCGGATCGGTGCCGTTATTTATGTTGAGCGAGATGGCCAAAAATCGATAGTCATTGGTAAAAAAGGTGAGTTACTTAAATCGGTTGGTAAAGATGCTCGTATAGAAATGGAAAACTTGTTTGGATGCAAAGTGTTTTTACGCTTATGGGTTAAGGTGCGAGAAGGTTGGGGTGATAACGAGCGTATGCTAAAAAATCTGGGCTATAACGACGAAATGTAAAAGGTCATCGTGGCTTGAAAATCGAATTCGCCTCTGCTTTTATTCTTCATCAACGACCGTTTAGAGAATCAAGTAGATTACTTGATGTATTGACTGAGCATCATGGCCGAGTTAGCTTAATTGCTAAAGGTGTGTCGAATAATAAACGTAGTCAGAAAGGTTTATTACAGCTTTATCAGCCATTACTGCTGTCATGGATGGGCCATGGAGACTTGCAGACCATCACTGCGATAGAAGCTGAATCCGCCCCCTATATACTCACAGGTAATGCCAGTTTATGTGGCTTATATATCAATGAGTTGTTGGTCAGAATATTTCCTCAACATATACCTGAACCAGATTTGTTTGATGGTTATAAACAGGTTTTGGTTGCTCTAGATTCTGAAAAAAGCACAGAAATAGCATTACGACTTTTTGAGAAACAATTACTAACGCATATAGGTTATGGACTGGTATTAGATCATGAGGTCGAAACAGGGCTTAAAATAGTCGATAATAAAGATTATTATTACAGACCCGATGCAGGCTTATTTTGCAGTACAATCCAGAGTAATTATCCCACTATTTCAGGGCGAAGCTTGCGACATTTGATTACCGAAACTGATTTTGATCAGCAAAGCTTGAATGAAATAAAAAAAATGATGCGTAGCGTGATACATTTCTATTTGGGTGGAAAACCACTGCATAGTCGCCAATTATTCGCTCCAATGCAAACTAGCAATTCATAACGAAGGTTAAACAAAGATTTATGTCGATTTATTTAGGTGTGAACATTGATCATGTGGCCACATTAAGACAAGCGCGTGGCACACGTTATCCCGATCCTGTGCAAGCTGCAATTGAAGCAGAACAAGCTGGTGCTGACAGTATTACATTGCATTTACGTGAAGATCGTCGCCATATTCAAGAACGTGATGTAGCGATGTTGTCTGATATTTTGCAAACAAAAATGAATCTAGAAATGGCGGTGACTGAAGAAATGTTGGCCATGGCTGAAAAATATCGGCCAGCAGATTGTTGTTTAGTGCCTGAACGCCGTGAAGAACTGACAACTGAAGGTGGCCTTGATATTGTTGGACAACAAGACAGGATCAAAGCGGCGTGCCAACGACTAGCTGATGCAGATGTGACAGTGTCCCTGTTTATTGATCCTGATTTTGCTCAAATTGATGCGGCTGTAGCGTGTGGTGCACCCGTGGTTGAGCTTCACACTGGCCGTTATGCTGATGCTGAAACTCAAAAAGATGCTAAGCATGAACTTCAAGTTATTATTGATGCTGTGCACTATGCTCATAACTTGGGTTTACAAGTTAATGCTGGTCATGGCTTAAACTATCATAATGTACAGGCTATCGCTCAAATTCCAAATATTGTTGAGTTAAATATTGGCCATGCCATTGTTGCTCGTTCCGTTTTTACTGGTCTGCAAGCTGCAGTGCGAGATATGAAACAACTGATGTTGGATGCTCGCAGAATATGATTTTTGGCATTGGAACTGATTTGGTAAAAATTGCTCGTATGCAAGATTTACTTAACAAACATCATCACAAAA
>JBFIJJ010000244.1:0-3245 GCA_041600795.1 Methylophagaceae bacterium
AAATGAAATGTTAAATGGAATTTCTATGGGTTTTATAGTGATATCTGTGATTTTCATACACGATATTCGTTAAAGGGAAAAGTACAATCACCGCCATTTTGTAACAATAAATATTTGAATTGGCTTTCACGTAATCCTTTTGAAAGATTGAAAGCATTAAATGCTTCGCCAGTTCTAGTTTTTACGCGTTTGACTATTATCTGATTTAATCGACCACTTGCTCGCTTACTGGCATATTCAGTGTTTAATGTACTCAACTTGTCATCAAGTAATACAGCATAATTACCGACGTTAAGTTCACCTTCAATATACAGTTCATAACGACTATCATGTACCGATGTCAGACATAAATAAAAAGGTACTTTCAGATTCAATTCAACATTTAACGCTTCCACAGCGGTCATCAATTGCTGCTCAGCTAACTTCTCACCTGTTATATTAGTAACACCTTTTCCTTTCTGAACAAAACGTATTAACGGAGTACCTTTCTTGATACCAGTTACCTCAATAATATCATTCATAAAATAACGGTATAAACCTGCTGATGAGGTGATTATTACATAGTACTGTTTACCGTTTTGTAACTGATTGAGCGTGATTGTTTGCCGCTGTCCACACTCATAGTCATTCGCCTCAATAAATTCATAGAAAACATCCTTAAAAGTAGGCACACCAGAGCTGCCTGTATCTTCAAAAGTAATCGTACCTCGTAATTCACTCGCCAAATATCCAAGATCAATGATATGACTATCTGTAGGTAAAGCTTTCTTTAAACTGGTGATCGCAACGCCGCAACTTCCGCCCATCCACGTAACAACCAACCTTAGATTAGGCCAAATATCCGAAAACGAAAGAGGCCTATTCAATTTAGTTAAGTTGATCAATTCTTGTGAGCGTGCCTCATCGCGAATCAGGTATTTACTGATGGATTGTGTTACATCGTATGGTAGCTGTTCCATATCAGTAAATGTTCCAGAACCTATATCGTTAGCGAATAATGTTATGTCATCATTTAGTATCTCTATCAACTTCAAAAAAGTTGAAGGATTCGCTGTCACCATATAGCTGATACTGACATGCTGGATTGCAAGCCTCATAATTAAACGATACTTAAGCCGATGATCTTTCAGGCCGAATACAGAATTTGGCACTACGTATTTATTTTGTAAATATTGTGGCATTAAATAATACATCAGGCCTGAAATTGAGCCGTAAGTAGTACCGCCATCTAACTCACCCTCATGGTATGGCCCAGGTATAGCTAGAAGCTTACCTGCAAATGCATGCCGTATCACTTTGTTTTGTACGCATGCAAAAATAGCCAAAGCGCGTTGGTATTGTCTAATCGTTTTAGTTAATACAGGAATGTGTTTTGGTACACCAGTAGTACCACTTGTCATTGCATAGTATTGAGGTTGTTCTTGTGTCAAACATGGAGCTTTTGTTCGTTCTTGTGTTTCAATAAACGGTCTAAGATCTTCATAGTCCTGAATCGGTACTTGCTTAATGTAGTCTAGAGCTGATGTGATCTGGCTAAACTTATGCTGAATACCATATTCAGTATATTTATTTTCATGAATGATCTTCATCAGCAATTTATACTGGTATTTCATAGGATCTGATAAAGAATATTCAAAAGGCAATCGATATATTAACTGTGCTATCAAAATCCCAGTTTGAGTGCGCAAATTGCTATAAATATCGATTACACCGAGTAGCGGCATTGGATATTTATCTACGCCTGGTGTTGTGGGCGTTTTCATTTGTTCAAAAAATGACTTTGGATATGACTTATTAATCAGGCCAAGCTCTCCAACTTGACGGTCTTTGGGTAGATATCGACTACCAAACAACATATCCCAAATAATTAAATTATTGCCATAATTTTGTCCTGAAATTTTAGCCTCTTCAGAATGATGCCATCGATGTAATTCAGCACTACTGATTATATAATTCAACAGACCCATTCTAAGGTTAATATTGGAATGTTGGAAAAAACCGTTTAACGCATAAAAAACAAAATATACTGATAACACTTCAGCATTTACGCCTAGAACAATAAAAGGTAGTGCATCAAATAAAAACTGAATAGCCTTCTCAAATGGATGAAATCGGGTCGTGTTGAGCCAATAAAGTTTGTCTGGGGAGTGATGTACAGCATGTAAACGCCAAAGAAAAGACCAACTATGCGCTGCACGATGAAGCCAATAACGCAGGAATTCAGCACTCACCATCATTAAGACGACTTGAATAATTAATGGCGCCTCATGTGGCCAAATATATTGAATCGTCAAACCATGGGCTGGTAGATAGTTAAGCAATGTTATCGCCACCAGAAAGCCTAATATTTTAGGCAAAACTATCTGTACGAGAATTGCAAAAATAGCGTCTGTTTTTACTTCTTCTACTGTAGGACGCCACTCATCACGATATGGGATACTCCATTCAAGCAAGACTATGCATATCACTCCAAGCAAAATAGCGATATATGTACTTATTTGTAACCCGGCTCCTGAATTTAGTATTGTTGATTGCATGAACAAGCCAATAAATATCACCGAAGGATAGGCAATAAAAGGTAATATTTTCTGGTTTAGAACGCGGAGCATATTAACTTCCTTGTAATGCTGATTTTATTGAATGGTACCGACCGCTAAGAAATAGATACGTCGCTAAGACAAGATGAAAAAAAGAAGGTATCGGCCGATTAAACCAAGTGTAATCACTCAACTCAAATAATCCAATCAAAAGGCGTACCAACATCACACTAAAATATACGATACCAATTATTTGTAGAAAAATACCTAAACAACAGCGTGGTCGTACTAACTTACCTGCAACTCTGAATGCAAAAACTGTCATCGCTGCAATAATTATAAGCTGCCAGATGAATAGAAACTTATAACTTATTGCACCACTGTACCAAGCATCAAATGGCGGAAGTAAAGGAATGGAAAACCAATAAACTAAAAGTTGACCAACAACTCTTATGATGAATATTGCTAAACATACCCATAACCAAACTACTATGTTATTTCCTTGCGTTCGCCCTTCTTTATTTAAGCGCGTTAAAATTCCATTCTTCATATACTTGATACCTAGCTGATCAAATCTAGTGGGCTTGAAGGTATGTCTAGTGTAAAAATACATTCTGTTGAACTATATTTTAGAAAAATATCATATATTTTCTTCTATTTAATTTTTCTCGCTCGAACGCTACGCCCTTTAATTTTGCCTTGGGCCAA
>JBFIJJ010000245.1:0-3175 GCA_041600795.1 Methylophagaceae bacterium
GGTACTTTTAGCGGTTCTTCAGGGACATCTTGTAGTGCGACTTTCATAAAATCAATCCACATAGGTAAGGCTGCGCGCCCACCTGTTTCATAACGACCTAAAGTACGGGGCGAGTCAAAGCCAACCCATGCGATTGCTACTAACTCCGGGTTAAAACCATTAAACCATGCATCGACTTGATCATTGGTTGTCCCCGTTTTTCCTGCTAGATCATTTCGGCCTAAACTCATCGCTTTTCGACCTGTACCAAATTTAACTACATCTCTTAGCAGGCTGTTCATTATGTAGTTGTTTTGTGGCGTCATTATTCTTTTCGCTGCATTAAAGTGTGTTTCATTTTCGTTTGAATCAAGTTCCATTTCAGGAGTGTTTTCACTTGGGATACACGTTTCGCATACGGTTGCCGGTTGTGCTTGGTATAGAATTGAGCCAAAGGCATCTTCTGTACGCTGAATAATATATGGTTCGACTCTATAGCCACCATTGGCAAGTGCGGAATAGGCACGAGCCATATCCCAAGGGGCGGCACTACCACTTCCTAAGGCGAGAGATAAGTTGCGAGGCATCTGACTGGTGTCAAAACCAAAACGAGCTGCATAATTGACAGCATAGTCAGGAGTGATATCTCTTAACAATCGTATAGACACTAGATTTCTTGAGTGTGTAAGTGCCTCTCTTAATCTAGTTGGGCCAAAAAATTTACCGCTATAGTTTTCTGGTCGCCATACATTTTCTAATCCAGGATCATCAAATACAACTGGAGCATCATTAATGATGCTGGCGGCAGTGTAACCTTTCTCTAATGCAGCAGAATATATATAAGGTTTGAAACCAGAACCAGGTTGGCGACGAGATTGAGTGACGCGATTGAATTTGTTTTGGAAGTATTCAAAACCACCATTAAGTGCAGTTACTGCTCCATCATAAGGCGACGCAGCAATGAGGGCACCTTCCACTTCAGGTAGTTGGGCTAATTGCCATTGCACATTATCATCAGTATGTAGATAAATGACATCACCTTTAGTTAAGACATCGCTAATTTGTTTAGGTGTTTTGCCACGACTATTGGTGGAGATATATTTTCTAGCCCAAGCTAATGATTTGATATCAAGTTCAGTAAAACCAAACTCTTTGATGTAAATTTTAGCTGTTGTTTCAGTTGTGTCCACGACGACAGATGGTTGTAGAGGACCTATTTTATCGAATTTCGATAGTGATTGTTCCAAGTCTTCAGCTGATAAAGGCGCTGTTAAAGTGATTTTATCAATAGGTCCTCGGTAACCATGTCGTTGATCATAGTCTATTAATGCAGTTTGTAACGCTTTGTTCGCAGCTTGTTGATGATTTGCACGGATAGTGGTGTAGACGTTTAGTCCCATATTATAGGCTTCTTCACCATATTGGCTAACAAGTTCATTTCTTACCATTTCAGCGACAAAAGGTGCATAGACTTCAACGTCACGGCTATGATATTCAGCTGTATTGGGTTGTTGGGATGCAAGCTGATAATCTTGCTGAGTAATGTAGCCAACATCCCACATTCTGTGCAATACGTAATTCCGGCGTTGGATTGCCCGTTCTGGGTTGATGATTGGATTATATTTGGAGGGTGCTTTGGGAAGCCCTGCGATCATCGCAAATTCTGCAAGTGTTAATTCTTGCAATGGCCGACCATAATAAACCATAGCGGCTGCACCAACACCATAGGCTCGGTTACCTAAATAAATTTTATTTAAATAAAGTGTGAGGATTTCTTCTTTAGTCAGGGCTTGTTCGATCTGAAAAGCTAATATAATTTCGTTTAGTTTTCTAAGATAGGTTTTTTCACTACTAAGGTAAAAATTGCGAGCTACTTGCATAGTGATTGTGCTACCACCTTGGGCTTTGTGGCCTGTAGTAACTAATGAATATACAGCACGAAGTATGCCTTGATAATCAACACCATGATGTTGAAAAAAACGATCATCTTCTGAGGCAAGGAAAGCATGAATTAAAGCTGGCGGTACAGCATTATATTCAACAGGAATACGCCTTTTTTCACCAAACTCAGCGATAAGTAATTTCTCAGCACTGAAGATTCTGAGTGGCACTTGAAGTTGGGTTTCTTTTAATTGTGCTGTAGAAGGGAGCTTTGGCGCCAACAGTAAATACACTGTGCTAGCGGAGATAATAGCCAATATAGTTACAATAAGGGCTAAAGTTAGAATATACTTTGTGATACGCAGCATAGTTTTTTGTAGAGTAGGTTGAAAAAAATAACAGGCTAAGTATATTAAGTCTAGTATGAATTAAACAGAACTAAATTAAATTAGCTTGTTTAATGTTGTTTTTTTAGAATACTTGATTTATAGTCTTGAGAAACTACTTTAAGTTGATGTGCTAAGTGGCAGTCAGGTTGTTGCATTTAACTGGAATTGAGGCAATACATGTTTGGACGAAAAAAATCCCCCCTTTTAGGGATCGATATTAGTTCATCAGTGGTGAAAGTGCTTGAGCTTAGCCATAAAAATGGCAAGTATAGTGTTGAAGCATATTCTGTTGAACCGTTGCCTCTAAATTCTGTCATTGAAGGCCGAATTGAAAACGTAGAAGAAGTTGCTGGGGCCTTGAAAAGAGCAATAAAGCGCTCAAATACCAAAGCAAAAGAAGCCGCTGTTGCGGTATCAGCCAATTCTGCCATCACTAAAATCATATCTTTCCCAGCCGATCTGTCTGAACGCGAGATGGAAGAGCAGATCATGTTAGAAGCTGATAACTATATTCCCTATCCTCTCGAAGAGGTGAGATTGGATTTTGAAGTGCTAGGCGCTTCTGCAGCAGATATTGATGCGGTTGATGTGTTATTAGCTGCATCTAGAAGTGAAAATGTTGATGCTCGAACGGAAGTTATTGAACAAGCTGGTTTAAAGGCCAAGCTAGTAGATGTCGAAGCCTATACCATCGAAAATGCTTTTAGCTTAATTGCAGAACAAATGCCAAATCATGGGCAAGGCTTAACTGTCGCTGTCGTTGATGTTGGTGCCACAGTGACGACATTACATGTTTTGGTTGATGGAAAAATTGTATTTACTCGTGAACAAACCTTTGGTGGCCGCATGTTAACCGAAGATATTGAGCGTCACTATGGCATGTCTTATCAGGAAGCTGGTCGGGCTAAAAAAGAAAATAATCTACC
>JBFIJJ010000246.1:0-3169 GCA_041600795.1 Methylophagaceae bacterium
ATTGTGGTGACGGCGTGATTGAAAATACATTGCCTCCAAACACCATCTTAAGTACTCAAGCATCAGATATAGTACTTAGTCGTTATATGACTGTTCCCGTTTTTAATGATGGCAACATTGTGATGGTCGTTGGTTTAGCAAATAAGTCAGGTCATTATGACCACTCATTACTTAACGAACTAGAATTTCTTGCTAATCATCTGTGGTTAGTCATTGAAAGAAAACGTAATATGCAAGCATTGAATCTGAACGCCCAGGTTTTTCATTCTAGTAATGAGGGAATTATGATTACAGATGCTGACAATAATATTGTGTCAATTAACAAAGCATTCTCAGTTCTCTCAGGCTATTCCCCTCAAGAACTCATTGGGCAAAACCCTCGCGTATTGCGATCTCATCGTCATGACGATGCATTTTATAAAAAAATGTGGACGGCATTACGTGAAATAGGCCTTTGGCATGGTGAAATCTGGAACAAAAATAAATCGGGCAAGGTTTATCCCGGTTGGTTATCTATTAGTGTCATTAAAAATAAAAATGATGAGATTGTAAATTATATTGCTATTCACTCCGATATGACTGAATACAAAGCGGCTGAAGACAGAATCAAATATCTGGCACACTTTGATGCTCTCACCAAGCTACCCAATCGTACCTTATTACAAGATAGGGCCAATGTTGCACTGGCCAATGCCAAGCGTAATAAAACATCTATGGCGTTACTGTTTCTTGATCTTGACCGGTTTAAAAACATCAATGATTCACTTGGTCATAACATTGGGGATGAACTATTAAAAGCACTCGCTACAAGATTAACCGAAATCTTACGTGGTGAAGATACCGTATCAAGAACAGGCGGCGATGAATTTATTGCCATCTTACCTGATACTGATATTAAGGGTGCTTCAGCAGTAGCAACAAAATTATTAAAATCCATTTCACAGCCGTTTAACATTCAAAACTATCAATTAACAATAACAATAAGCATTGGTATTGCTTTTTACCCGAATAATGGTAGTAATTTCGATGATCTATCACGAAATGCTGATACAGCACTTTACCGGGCTAAACAGGCTGGGCGAAATAGATATCAGTTTTTTAATGATGAAATGTATTTGCAAGCCAGAAAAATACAACAAATAGAAAATGAATTACGGTCAGCGATTGTAAAAAATGAGCTACGTGTCTATTACCAACCTCAAGTAGATATCATAACTGGCAGAATAGTTGGAGCCGAAGTACTTATACGTTGGCAACATAAAGAGTGGGGGTTAGTGCCTCCTGGAGACTTTATCCAAGTAGCCGAAGAAGCAGGCATGATCATAGAAATTGGTGACTGGATGTTACGAACGGCTATAAAACAACTGGCTACTTGGAAAAATGCAGGCTTACCACTAGTGACTATTGCCGTTAACGTATCACAACCAGAATTTAGACAACCTCACTTTGCGGATAAAGTGAGCGCGCTATTAGAACAATTTAATGTTAATGCAGAGTATCTAGAATTAGAAATAACAGAAAGTGTTGCTGCCGATAACATTAATGAAACGATAGAAATACTCCATGATTTAAATGTACGTGGTATTCAGTTATCTATTGATGACTTTGGAACAGGTTATTCATCATTATCGTATTTAAAACAATTCAATGTACATAAATTAAAGATAGATCAATCATTTATTAATGAGATTACATCAAGACATGATGATAACCCGATTGTGCAAACTATCATTGACCTTGCAAAAAATCTTAAACTCCAAACGATTGCCGAAGGGGTAGAAACCAAAGAACAATTGGCATACCTACGCCTCAAGCATTGTGACCAAATTCAAGGTTATTTATTTTCAAAGCCAGTTACGCTAAACGAATTTGAAAAATTGCTTAAACTAGACGATCTCATCATTCACTTGCATGATAAAAAAGAGAGCACTCAGCCTACGGAACAACAACATAAAAATTAGGATGACAAATGATAACGCTGTATGGATCCCCACAATCACGCTCATTCCGCGCGCTATGGGCATTAGAAGAAGCGCAACTTGATTATGAATACAACGTAGTAAGAATTGGTAGAACCTCAACCAATGGCACACAACATGAAAGCTATAGAGCACTTAACTTTCAAGGTAAGGTTCCAACATTAGTCCATAATGAGCTAGTGATAAATGAAAGTGCAGCCATCGTTAACTATATAGCGCAACTTGCACCAGAGACACTCTTGATTCCTCAAAATAATATTAAACAAAGAGCCTATTACGATGAACTATGCTTTTTTGTTTTATCTGATTTAGAGCAACCATTATGGACAGCAGCCAAACATCACTTTGTATTGCCTAAAGAATATCGATTAAAAGAAATTAGAAAAACAGCTGAATGGGAATTTTCTAAATCAGTCACGGCATTACAGCACTATATTGGTGATAAAGAATTTGCCGTTGCTGATCATTTCACAATGGCAGATATATTAATTTCCCATACCTTACGATGGGCAAGTGCCTATGATTTTTATATTCCTGAAGATTTAATCAGTTACATGAATCGATTATTTAAACGCCCTGGCTACCAACGTGCATTATTAAAAGAGAATCCCGTTAGTACTTTATAACGCTTGTGTTGAGGTAATAATCTCTAAAATATGACCATTTTCATCATCAAAATAAAATCCTTCTTTACCGTCTGAACAATAAACCTGATGATTAGAACGCTCAGATGGACTATCTCCAAAATGCAGTGATGGGGTGCTTTTTATCCGAGCCAAGATCTCACTGTATTCTGCTTTAGTGGCGATAAACGCATAGTGACGAGGTTCAAAACACGCTTTATTTACAAACAACAGTTTTAAATGCTCATCCACGACAACGGCATCGAAATGATCATAGCGACCCATGTTTTTAACTCCGAGTATTTCTGCATAAAACTGCGCTGACCGTGCACTATCTTTACTAGGAATTATTGTGTGATCAAGATGCATTACCACCACCTCACAATAGTTTTTAACTCAAGCACATACGATCAATTTAGATCCAGAGCGTACGTTTTTAATAATTCTAAGGGAATGATATCAGTGGCTTTTTGATGTGTTCTTCTTAAAAATACGTTAGGAGCCATATTTTGATGATAGGCCTCAAGCCAACGTTGAGCACATAAACACCACCTATTACCGGGCTTC
>JBFIJJ010000247.1:0-3114 GCA_041600795.1 Methylophagaceae bacterium
AATTTCTGGTATCCGCTCAAACGACTAGCTATGGAAATGGCTTTTCTGTTACCGCTCATTATGTTGTTCTATTTCTGGTATTCAAGCAGCATTAAACGAAACAAGCCATATCAGACTTTAGTATCGACACATCTATTAGTTGTGGCATTCATCCCAGTTATCTTCAAGATAATGGAGCTGGTTTACGATATTCTTCCGCAAAAACTGCTCAAACATCTAATTGAGCTACTTGAATCCTTTAAGCTGGTAGCAATTTGGTATTACCTGATGATGGTGATAGGGATTCTGGCTGCCCTTGCGCTTATTTATTTTCTGCAAAAGAAAATATTCTCACATCAAAGACTGATGAATAAACGTATTAGCAAAGGCCAATGCCAACAATGTGGTGTTCGTCTGCCTGCAAACAATAAAGTCTGTCATGCCTGTGGGTATCAACAATTCAGGCAATGTCATCATTGCAATAGTCCGACCTTTGTTAATAGTGAATATTGCATTGAGTGTGGTGAACGTGAGCTTGTGCACGAACCCTGATTAATGACAGCTGCCTTTACCTTGTTTTTCTAAATAACATTGGTGATAGTCTTCGGCAGGATAAAAGGTGGTAGCGGCAGTGATTTCTGTCATGATCGGGTGACTAAAATGGCCGCTAGTATCCATCGCTTGTTTTGATGCGAGTGCTATTTTCTGCTGTTCGTCATCATGATAAAAAATGGCACTACGGTATTGGGTTCCAATATCTGGGCCTTGGCGATTTAAGGTGGTTGGATCGTGCATATGCCAGAAAAAAGTCAGTAATTGATCATAGCTAATAATGCTTGGATCAAAAGTCACTTCAATTGCTTCGGCATGACCTGTTGTGCCGGTACACACTAGTTTGTAATCTGGATCGGGAATGTGTCCATTACAATAACCAACACGTGTAGAAACGACGCCTTCTAATTGGCGGAATTTGGCTTCAACACCCCAGAAACACCCTGCTGCAAACGTTGCTATTGTCATCATTAAATCTCACTATTTGTGTGTCGTGTACATGATACAATACTGCACATTATTACCTTGCGTAAAAGCACAAAGACTAGAGATTACAATGAACGACGACGTCACTACAAAACCGAATAATTTTATTCGTACTATTATCAATGCTGATCTTGCTGAAGGTAAGAACGAAGGACGAGTACATACTCGTTTTCCACCGGAACCTAATGGCTATTTACACATTGGCCATGCAAAATCTATTTGCTTAAACTTTGGTTTAGCGCAGCAATATAACGGTTTATGCAATCTTCGTTTTGATGATACAAATCCACATAAAGAAAATGAAGAATTTGTAAATGCGATTGAAGAAGATGTGCGTTGGTTAGGTTTTGATTGGCAAGACCGTTTATATTTCTCATCCGATTATTTTCAAAAATTATTTGATTATGCAGTACAGCTAATTAAACAAGGTAATGCCTATGTCTGTGATCTCACAGCAGAAGAGATCCGTGAATATCGTGGCACATTGACCGAGCCAGGTAAAAATAGCCCTTATCGTGATCGCAGCGTCGAAGAAAACTTAGATTTATTTAATCGGATGCGTGCAGGTGAGTTTCCTGATGGTTCTAAATTGTTACGTGCCAAAATTGATATGGCATCGCCCAATGTCAATATGCGTGATCCAGCTATTTACCGTATTCGTCATGGTGTTGTTCATCATCAAACGGGTACTGAATGGTGTATCTACCCGATGTATGACTACACACATTGTTTATCAGATTCAATTGAAGGCATTACTCACTCTATATGTACGTTAGAGTTTGCTGACCATCGCCCGCTATACGATTGGTTCTTGGATGTTTTAAACGTACCGTGTCATCCTCAACAAATCGAGTTTTCACGCCTTAATTTGCAATATGCGATAACCAGTAAACGCAAATTGACACGTTTGGTTGAAGAAAAATTCGTTGATGGTTGGAATGACCCTCGAATGTCGACCATATCAGGTATGCGTCGTCGCGGTTATCCTGCAGCTGCCATTCGTGAGTTTTGTGAACGCATTGGTGTCACCAAAGCCGATAACTCCGTTGAGATGGAAATTTTAGATGCGTGTATTCGTGAAGAATTAAACGAAACGGCACCGCGAGTAATGGTTGTGCTTGATCCGCTTAAAGTGGTTATTACCAATTATCCTGAAGGTCAAACTGAACAATTAGTGGCACCAAATCATCCACAAAAAGAAGAAATGGGCACTCGAATCGTACCGTTTACACGTGAGCTCTATATCGATCGTGCTGATTTTAAAGAAGAAGCCAATAATAAATTTAAGCGTTTAGTTAAAGATAAAGAAGTTCGCCTTCGAAATGCTTATGTTATTCGTTGTGATGACGTTATCAAAGATGATAATGGTGAGATCATCGAGTTACGTTGTAGTTATGATCCAGCAACGTTAGGTGCAAATCCTGAAGGTCGAAAAGTAAAAGGTGTGATTCATTGGGTTTCTGCGGAGCATGGTGTCAAAGCAGAAGTGAGACTCTATGACCGTTTATTTACCGTGCCGCATCCAGATAGTGATAAATCAGTCGACGATTTTACACAGTTGCTCAACCCTGATTCATTGCTCACATTAACTGAAAGTGTGGTTGAACCAAGTTTGGTTTCAACAGAAGCGGGTGTTGTCTATCAGTTTGAGCGAGAAGGCTATTTCTGTGCTGATAGTGAGTTGTGTTGTGATGGAAACTTAGTATTTAATAGAACCGTTACTTTAAGAGATACATGGGCGAATAGTGATCAATAATACAGTCCGATTACTCTAACGAGATAAGAAGGAATCAAGATGACGAAAAATGAAGATAATGCTCATTTTAATATGCTTGAGCAACAAGTTCGACCGAGCGATGTGCTTAATCCACGTGTATTAGATTCCTTCGATAAAATTGATCGTAAACTGTTTGTTGAAGACTACCTTGTTGGACTTGCCTATGCTGACACGGCTTTGCCGATAGGTTTTGGTCAAGTTATGTTATCTCCTGTTACGCAAGGCCGCATGTTGCAAGCACTTGATATCAAAGCCGACGAAACTGTATTGGAAATAGGAACAGGTAACGGTTATTTCACTGCGCTGTTAGCACAACTGGC
>JBFIJJ010000248.1:0-3107 GCA_041600795.1 Methylophagaceae bacterium
CTGTTACTCCGAGTGTAATAGTTAGCCACACCACGATCTGAGGGATGTTGGGGAATAAAGTAAAGAGTGGATACTGATCTGTTATATGTAATATCCATGTATGCATAAAATAAATTGCAAAGCTTGATGATGCTAACAATTTTAAGCCGGGTATTGTTTTGTGCTCATAGCGATGAAGTAGCGATATAAAAAAGAAACATAGTGCTATTTTCTGGAAAAGGTTGATATCAAAAATGGCATACGAAAATAGATCAGTCTTATAGACATTACCCCTTGAATCAAAATACGCCGATTGTAGCGCTGACAAGACAAGTACGGTTAAGCCTAAAAGAAGTGTTTTGCCTTTAAGTAATTGTTCAAATTGATTTCGATTGATCGAACAGTTGATGCCCAGTAAATACACAGGAATAAAATAAAGCACCGAATGCAGAGGTGATAGATTTAAAACAGGTCTATGTATTAGAAATGCAGAACAGGTTAATAAAACCGTCATAATACTTAGTCTGGTAATTGCCGATAATCTGATGTATTTGATAAATATCGGTGATAGCAAAAATATAATCATAATGAATGGGATGTACCAATAGGCGTACATTATCCGACCTGTCCAAAGGTAGCTAATGTAAAGCTCTAGGTAGTCATACCAAGTTGAAATATCCGAAGCGATCAATAGCGTCTGGAATGGAAAAGCTTCCGAAGAAATCGCAAAATATAGAAACCCCAACGTAGATAGTATTAGATAGGGTGCTAACACATTCTTTACTTTTTTGAACATAAAGTCTTTCAGTTCAAAATCTTTATAGAAAATATGGTGGAAAAAAAAGCCTGAAATAAACACGAATAAAGTCGTGCCACCCGACACGATATTGACGATTACTTTTTCGCTAAAACTATCAATTGACCATCCCCCGTAAGAATGACCAGCGACAATAAATAGAATCGCGATACCCCTTAGATAGTCAAACGAGACTAAACGCATACTGTGTCCTATTGAGTTAGCTAATAAGTAATATAGACATCATAACGTGTATTTTTGCTTTCAATACTCGTTGATGGTTTTTGATTGGCAATAAATGGTGCTGATTTTGGGCGTTTTACGACGACTCTTTTTTTTGCAACAGTACGTGCCGAAGTAAGTAATTGCTCGCTATCTGTGTCAGGGCCAGCGAGTTGATGTAAAAGTCGCATATCTTTTTTGACTAGGGCTGTTTTCTCGCGACTTGGATACATTGGATCCATGTAAATCACATCTGGATAATCAGCTGATTTAAGTTGTTGCAGATAGGTAACAGAGTCCTGATTTACTAACTTCATCCGGCTTATGATTGCTATTAGATCACTGTTATTTAAGGCCCGAATAAGGGCATCACTGAGTAATGTTGCAATCAAAGGATTACGCTCAAGCAAGGTAAGTTCACAGCCTAAATTAGCGAGTACAAATGCATCACGACCAAAACCAGCAGTTGCATCAATTACTGTCGGTGTTACGCCATTTTTTAAGCCTATTGCTTTTGCTAAAGGCTGACCGCGACCGCCACCAAATTGGCGACGATGCGCATTTTTGCCAGCTTCAAAATCAATAAAAATAGGATTACCTAGATCTGGCGCACGGATCTCGATATGCTGATTATCGACAACAAGTTGGATCTGTTGATTATCTAATTCAGCATAGGGAATACTTAGTTTTGATGCCAGTTGCAGAGCAACTGCCTGTAAACTGTCATTAGTACAACTAATTGATATTAACGGTGGCTGCACAGGCTTTGTTAATCTGAAATAAATCGACCAAAAGACCTACTACCTTTGCCTGCCTTTATAGTTTTAACAACGTGATTAGTTTTTGTGTCGATAATAGATACGGTGCCATCACCCCAATTAACAACGTAGACAAACTGACCATCAGATGTAATATCAATGCCTTCGGGTGAATCGCCAACATCAATGGTGGTTGTGACAGCATTATCAGAGGTATTTATAACTGATACCGTACTATCATCTTGATTGGTTACATAAAGTGATTTTCCATCTGGGCTGACAATCGCACAATAAGGCCAAGCTCCGACATCAATAGTGTTAGTAACTTTCGCCTGCTCAATATCAATGACTGAAACATTGCTACTGCGGACATTAACACTGTAAAGGGTATTGCCATCGGGTGATAGCGCTAATCCAAAAGGAGCAGTGCCGACATTTAAAGTGTGTAAAACGGTATGTGTATTAGTATCAATTATCATGACCGTATTATCGTCACGATTGGCGACATAGAGATGATGTTTTTGGTCGTCAACAATAAGTCCAGCAGGTGATTTTCCTACTGCAAGAGTCGCTTCAATTGAATTAGTTTTGCTATTTATCACTGAAACTTTATGTTGATACCAATCAGCAACATAAACAAGCGAACCATCTGTATTTGTAGTGATACCTACTGGGCCACCACCCAGTTTAATATGGCGGATAATTTTCCAGTTGTCAGTATCTAAAATTGAGACATCTTGACCTTCAGAATTGCTAATAAAACTGAGACTCCCCCGTTCAGGGACAGCAATTCCTGCTGGCCTGTTTCCTACAGGTAGTGTTTTTACAATATTCTGAGAAACAGTATCTATCACAGTGACGTCATCACTAAGCTGATTAGTGATAATGGCATAACCATGAGATGTGTCAGTGCATGCGTTTAATAAAGCAGAGGATGTAATAAAAAAGGCGATCTTGAATAAGATCGCCTTTGGAAGCTTTATGTCAAAACGCATAAAAACTTATTTTTCCATAATGGTTTTTAGGTTTTGTAAACCAGATGTGAACACACCTTTAATTGCATTAACAGCATCTTCATCGCTTTGGCCTTCTGGAGTTGGAGGGTTATCCATGAATGAACGATAGAATTTTGCTTTCCATTTCACTTCAGAACCACCATCAACTGCTTTAATAGAGAGCCATGCCTTATAAGTTGAAACAGGTAAAGTGTAGTAAGGTGTATCTTTACTGTTAAATGTAATGGTTTTTACAACAGACATGTCAGTGATTTTGTAGTTCACCATCATTTTGTCATCATCTGACTTGATTAACTCTTCAGTGATCGTTGGGTTGCCTTCAGAGGCAAGGGTTAA
>JBFIJJ010000249.1:0-3045 GCA_041600795.1 Methylophagaceae bacterium
ATGGCTGAACCCGATTTAACCAAGGCTAAACAGTTGTTTGAACAAGAACAACAAGCCGAAGACTTACGTTTGTTATATGTCGCCTTAACGCGTGCCAGAGAGCGCTGTGTGATTAATTGGGGCACGGTGGCAGATGTTGAACAGTCGGCTTTATTTTCATTATTACATCCTGAGCGTAATGAGATTGATGCGACAACGATGACTGCCGATTTGGAACAGTTAGTAGCAGCACAACAGCAGCCATTATTCTCACTCACGGACTTAGTTGAACAAGCAGCGATAGTGTTAAATAAGCAGCATGATAAGAATGTGCAATTACAGGCGCGTGAATTTAGTGTGCATATTCACAAGCCGTGGCGAATAGGTAGTTTTAGTGCGTTAACAGCAGGACATGATGCTGAGTTACCAGATTATGATAGTACTAGTCATAGTGAAATGGCATTAGTGGCGGAACTCAAACCACAGATCCGGCGAGATCGTTTTGGCTTTCCACGAGGTGCTCAAGCGGGAACCTGTTTACATCGTATGTTGGAAGTGTGGGATTTCAACCCCGAGTTTGATGACGTTTCACGCTCACATATGAGTCGGATCTTGGTGCAATATGGTTTTGATGAGTCATGGACCGATGTGGTGTGTCAGTGGTTATGTGAAATCGTAACGACACCATTAATGACAGATCAACGTTTCTGTTTAGCCGATTTAAAGCCTGCCCAACGAATTGACGAAATGGCATTTTATTTTCCCGTTGCTCAATTATCTGCAACCTCACTCAAAAAACAGCTGCAACCGTATTTAACTGATAATCCAGTATTAGCTCGTGTTATCGACCGCTTGGCTTTTTATGACCTAACCGGTTTTATGAAAGGTTTTATTGATATGGTGTTTGAACATCAAGGTCGATTTTATGTGGTCGATTATAAGTCGAATTTCTTGGGTGATAACCAAGCTGATTATCAACCAACTCAGTTAGATGATGCGATGGTGTCACATGATTATCCATTGCAATATTTGATTTATAGCCTTGCTCTACATCGTTATTTGAAATTGCGATTGCCGAACTATGATCCTACCCAGCATTTAGGTGGTGTCTTGTATTTGTTTTTGCGAGGCATGCATCCCGATTGGCAGCAATCAGGGGTGTTTTCTGACCAAATCGACATCCAGTTGCTTGAGGCATTAGATAGTTACATGCAGGGTCAATTATCATGAACGATGTAACTAAACTATTACGCCAAGCTGGATTTAGTGAATTGGCCTGTCAATTTACGACTTATATTCAACGCCATGATGCCAGCCAAGATGAGCTTATTGCATTAACCGCCGGGCTAGTGAGTGATGCGGTGTCACAAGGTCATGTTTGTTTGAATTTGAAGCAAGCTAATGTGATGTATCAGAATGTGAGTGATTTATTACCCGAGCTATCTGAGTGGCAGTCACGACTTAAAAACAGCAATGTTATTGGGGCGGATAATGATTATCGACCTCTTATTTTGACTGAAAATGGATTGGTGTATCTGTATCGATATTGGCAAGATGAACGCCATGTCGCTAAGGCGATAAAACAACGTAGCCAGTCAATATTAGCAATTGATAGTGAACAACTTAAACAGGATTTTTCAGGTTGGAACAGTACATCAGAGGGCATAGATTGGCAAAAAGTCGCGGTAGTAATGGCCTTAACTAAACAGTTTTGTGTGATATCAGGTGGGCCAGGTACAGGTAAAACCACCATTGTGTTACGCATAATTCAGTCGTTATTGAATCAAACACATCCGCCTAGAATTGCATTAGCTGCACCAACCGGTAAAGCTGCTGCACGCTTGCAACAATCAATTAGCACTAATGACAGTGAGCGGCTACAAGCAAAAACCTTGCACCGACTACTTGGTATTAGTGCTCAACAAGAACAAGGGCGATATGATGTTGATCGGCCTTTACCTTTTGATGTGGTGATTGTTGATGAAGCCTCAATGATCGACCTTAGTTTGATGGCAAAACTGTTTAATGCGTTAGCACCGTCAACCCGACTGATTTTATTAGGTGATAGTCAACAGCTAGCCTCAGTTGAATCAGGTGCGGTGTTAGCAAACTTATGTGAACACCCCATGGCATTTAGTGGCACTTTTGCTGATACAGTCAAAGCGATTACCGGTATTGAGCTCAACGTTGAATCATCATCACAGACTATTTTGTGTGATAGCGTGGTGAGCTTGCAACACAGTTACCGTTTTTCTGGTGATAGTGATATTGGACGATTGGCCAAAGCCGTTCAGGTAGCAGATGCCGATCAGGTCATTGATGTTATAACAAATTCAACGGAAACCGTTTGGCATCAACAGCCAGATTTGAATGTATTGATTGCAGGCTATCAACCTTACTTTGATGTTATAAAAACCTCAAACAGTCCTCTGGAGTGCATTACGGCGTTTGATCGTTATCGCGTGTTGTGTGCCCTTAAACAAGGGCCTTATTCAGTTGTATCAGTAAACCATTTGATCGAACTGAATTTAGCCAAACATGGTTGGCGTAGCCAGCAAGATTTTTATCATGGTCGCCCGATTATGATTACCCAAAATGATTATCGTCAGCAGTTATTTAATGGCGATACCGGCTTGATTCTGAAAGATGATTTGGGTGAGTTACGTGCCTGTTTCTTAATTGATAACAGTTTACGTTGGGTTGATTTATCTCGCTTACCTTCCCATGAAACCGCTTATGCGATGACGATTCACAAAAGTCAGGGCTCGGAATTTGATGCAATCAGTGTGTTATTGCCGGATGAAGACAACAGTATTTTGAATCGAGAGTTACTTTACACTGCAATCACACGAGCCAAAAAACAACTAATGATTGTTGCCAATGAAACTATCGTTCGTAAAACTATCACCACTCAACACCAACGTGAAAGTGGTTTAGCTCAATTATTGGCAGAGTAACACGCTATTAATAGTCTTATTGAAATGTAACTAACTTGAGTTCGGAATAAGAAACGTCTTTATCTATGACGTTAAGATTTTTTTATATTGTAAGGTCTATGCTCGCCGC
>JBFIJJ010000250.1:0-2983 GCA_041600795.1 Methylophagaceae bacterium
CGCCAGGCTAATGAAATACAACCATTAGTACCGGCTTTACAAAGTTATTGGATGAAAATACACGTACCAGCCAATTTTATTGGATACGGCTCTTTCTCAATGGCAGCAATGATTGGTGTAGCTTACCTGTTAAAATCGTGGCGACAAACACAAAACCCAAAAGGATTAATTGCCACTGCACTGCCTGATTTAGCTGTGATGGATGACTTAATGTATAAAGCCATCGCACTTGGTTTTGCATTTTTTACGGTAGCGACTATTTTGGGAGCGCTGTGGGCTGCGGAAGCGTGGGGCGGTTATTGGTCGTGGGATCCTAAAGAGACATGGGCGCTTATAGTTTGGTTAAATTATGCTGCATGGCTACATATGCGAATGACTAAAGGTTGGAATGGACGACCAATGGCATGGTGGGCGATTATCGGATTATTTGTAACCATATTCGCTTTTCTTGGCGTCAATATGTTTCTGTCGGGCCTTCATTCATATGGCACACTTTAAAACACAACTTTGAATAATAAAAAGGATATTAATCTATGAAAAAACTCATTAACGCACTGTTTTTATTGAGTGCTTCATTATTGTCAGTGTCAGCAATGGCAACACCATTAGCCTATGTAGAAGGAACGCACTACCAGCCGACAGCACAACGCATTGCTACCAGTGACGAAAATGTCGTAGAAGTATATGAGTTGTTTTCATATAGTTGCCCGCATTGTTTTCGTTTAGATCCTCAAGTTGAGGAATGGAAAAAAACCTTACCTGAAAATGTGAAATTTACCCGTGTTCCTGCCATTTTCAGAGATAGCTGGTTACAGTTAGCAAAACTGTTTTACGCAGCTGAGGCAACCGGCGATTTAGAGCGATTACATCCCATTATGTTTAATGCTATTCATGTTGAGAAAAAACATCTTACGACTGAAGATGAAATATTGGATTTTGTAGCAGAGCAGGGTATTGATCGTGATATGTTTGCTAAAACGATGAATTCATTTACGGTACAAAGTAAAGTTAAAAGAGCGCTCGTTATCAGTCAAACATCAGGAATTACAGGCGTGCCTTCAATGATAGTGGATGGCCAATATCGTACAGATGCGCCAGCGGCGGGTTCGTTTGAAGATATGCTTAAAGTGGTTGATTTTTTGATCCAACAACAAACAAAGTAACAATTAGTTTCACGCTATCGGGCTAATGACTATTAGTCCGATAGCATTCAATCTTCAGCTAAACAGCGATTTCGACCGCTGTCTTTAGCTCGATATAGTGCTTTATCAGCACGTTTAAAAACAGCATCTATACTGTCATTGGGACGAAACATGGCTAAACCTGCTGATGCCGTGATAGGTACAGGTTTATTTTCATAGTGAAACTTTGAATTAGCCACTTTTTCTCGAATTTTATTAGCAAGACTAAGTGCTTCTTCCAAGCGGGTTTCAGGGAATATACCCATAAATTCTTCGCCACCGAAGCGTGCAATAAAATCAGCATCACGTGTAGCTTGTTTAAAGATTTGTGCTATGGTTTTAAGCACTTTATCGCCGGCGGCATGGCCATAACTATCATTCACTCTTTTAAAATAATCAATATCCCAGACAATGATGCTCAGAGGATTCTGATAGCGTAGCCAGCGGGTATATTCTTTTTCCATAACCTCATCGAGTGCTTGTCGATTCCAAATGCCGGTTAATGCATCTTTGAGTGCTCTATCACGTGATAAGGTGGCGGATTGACGTAATTCATTACTTTCTTGTTCAATCGTTTTAATACGTTGGGTTAGTTGTGTAATTTGGAGTTGAGACTGTTCAAGTTGTTGCTGATCGGAGTGACGATATTTTTCAAAATGTTCATTCAATATGTCCAAGCGCTGGTTAATTGATGTTTTGAGCTGATTTAGATCACCTGCATCGTCAACATGATTGCGTAATCCTTGAACTTCATTTTCGACATGTTTGCTGATTTGCGTGCGTTGCTCAAACGCTTTTATATCGTCGTTGCTGGTCTGGCGAATATGTTGATCAAGTTCACTCAAGCGTTCAGTGAGTGTTTTTAAGAAAGTCTCATATTCTAATTTTTCGGTGATGACTTGTGAGCCCAAGCTACTGACGATATCAGCAATCGTTATAATCACGGTGGGGAGTTCAGTATCCGATATACCATGTTCAATTTGATGGCGAATTTTTGTGGCTTGCTTACTCAACGCTTCAGGTAATGATAAGCGTTCAAGTAGCTCAATTAAGACCTCATGTGGCGAAATATCATTATCTATATCGGTAACAACAGGCTTGTTATTTGCTTCCTTATTAGACTGGCTAGCTGATTTACCGAGACCAAATAAATGGAAACCTAAATTACGAGTTGTTTTTTTCTGGGGTAGAGTATGCAAACACTCTGTCAGTAATGCTAATACATCGGGAACTAATTTTGATGTGCTAATATCATCGGCATTGCTTAATTGATCTATAAGTTCTTTTGAACGTCTTTTATATGGTCGAGGTAATTTTAGTTTAGTTAACAGCTCGGCCAGAATTTTACCGCCATCAATGTGGTGTTCTTTCTCTTTAGTAGAAGCGTCCATTTTTGCAATGGCTTGTTCCATGAGTTCAAGAATAGTTTGAATTTTTGATTGGTCACTATTGCGTCGAAGTACATGACGTAATGATTTAAGCTGCGTATCTAGATCCTCATCAAGACCTTGGGCTGCAAGGGCAAGTCTACCCAGACTGCGTTGTAGAACTTCATCATAGCTCTGTTGTTTTTCTAAATCGGTAATGGATTGATAGTATTTCTGTTTCCACTCATCAAGCTGTTGAACAGTATCATCATTGGCCATTGTTTAAGTCCTTAACTAAAATCATAACGCTGCTGGCGGAGTCGTGATGAGCGGTGAAAATTCAAGCACAGGTTTTTCGACTTGGTTATTCTCAAGTTCATAAAGCAAAATATCGTAATAGCGGCGTACATTTTCAATATAACGAACTGGCTCACC
>JBFIJJ010000251.1:0-2953 GCA_041600795.1 Methylophagaceae bacterium
GGTTTAGGTTTTCATTTTCCCCAATGATGTTGTTTTCTGGCAGGGGATATTTCAAATCAATAGCATATTTTTCGACGGCTTGGGCAAAGGTATAGACATACACACTGATTTCAGGATTAGTGCTTAGATAAAGTTCTACAGCCTGGAATTGTTGGCTGTCTTCATCCAAATAAAATAGGTTTTCGCCATAACGGTGTACTAATTCAATTAAGAAAATTTTAATTGCTACTGCTTTATTTATTGCCCAAACGTTCATCGTTTAGTCTTTTCTTAAGATGGTTGGCGCCGCCATAAAAAAGTGAATGAAATAGGCTTGTACGCGGTGGATAAGATATAAACTGGCTGCCAAACTAGCTACAGCTAATAAGGCAGCTACAGTTTCATTGGTCACAGATGTACTGGCATCGTATAGACTGACGACGATTAACATCATGATCAGTGGGACTAAATACAGCAACATCGATGCTCGCAATAAACCTGCCTCACTTATACCAATAACAACCGTGTCACCTTCATGTAATGCTATGGAGGTGGTAAGTTGCATTTGTCTTCGAGGTAATAAGCTGGCATAGAGAGATGAGCCACAGGATGCTTTTTGTGCACATTGTTCACAGGCACTCGTTTGAAGGCTTTCGACAGTAATACGATTGCCTTCAACGAGTTTAACTTTAGCCTGTTGTTCAATCATCTTATTAGCTTTGACCTAATGTGATCATAATTGGATTTGTAATAAACCATTTTGGCCAGCATTAGCTTGCTGTATTTCCTGCCACTTTTCCGGTGTATAAGCTTTAATAGTAACGGCATGTAGTCGTCCAGAGCTTAATGGCTCAACCAATGCTGCCATAACACCTTGTTGCTGTTTAACCATAGTCAAACCTTCAAACTGTGAACTGACGACAGTAATTTCTAAATCACAGCCTTCACCATCTATATAAACACTAGCATCGTCATAATCAGCTTTGATTAAGCGTTCAACTTCACCTGCAGAAATCGTTTCACCACCATCACTGCCTTCATTGTCGGTAACGGCATCCTGTAATGCAGGTAGTAACAAACCTTCTGCAGCCATCGACTCAATAATGTCACTGCCACCGATAAGTTCGCCATGAATAAATAATTGTGGGAAAGTGGGCCAGCGTGAAATTTTGGGTAAGCCTTCTCGAATAAAAGGGGAAGCCAACACATTAACAAAGGCAAAGGGGATACCTGTCGCTTTTAACGCTGCAACCGCTTTACCAGAAAAGCCACACTCAGGACTGTCAGGCACACCTTTCATGTACAAGATAATGGGATTTTCGCTTAATTGTTTTTCAATTTTTTGTTGGGTATTCATGGTTAATTCCAGTTTAGTATGTGAGTTATACGGCGGCTTGTTGTTGTTCGCTTTCGCTATGAATAAGTTCTATTTCAGCTTCACCTTTAACTACCTGTTCGCTAATTAGGCACGTTTCAACACCTTGTAGTGATGGTAATTCAAACATCGTTTTACGTAATATTTGCTCCATGATGCTGCGTAAACCACGAGCACCGGTATCACGGTCAATGGCTTTTTCTGCAATCGCAATCAACGCATCTTCGGTGAATTCAAGATCAACACCTTCATAGGCGAAGAGTTGCTGATATTGTTTAACTAAGGCATTTTTAGGCTCAGTTAATACTTGTATTAAGGCATCAACATCAAGCGGTTCCAAGGGTGCCAAAACAGGAAAACGACCAATAAACTCTGGTATCAAGCCAAAACGTTTTAAATCTTCAGGTTCAGTCGCATTAAGCATGTCTTCCAGATCAGGTTTATCATCTGGATTGCTTACGGCTGCATGAAAGCCAATAGCCGTATCTTTAGGCAATAATCGTTTTTGAACATGTTTTTCTAGTTCAGGGAATGCGCCACCGGCGATGAACAAAATATTGCTGGTATCAATGACTGTGTGATCGCCATTGCTACCATCTTTACGTCGACTCTTACTGGTCACTTTAACTTGTGAACCTTCGACTAGGCGTAATAATGCTTGCTGAACACCTTCACCTGAAACATCACGCGTGCCATATTGTGATTCTGGGCTGCGGGCGATTTTGTCAATTTCATCAATATATACAATACCCCATTCTGCTTTTTCTACTTGACCTTCAGCCACATCCAATAGTCGAACGAGAATATTTTCAACGTCATCACCGACATAACCTGCCTGCGTTAGTGTTGTTGCATCTGCAATAACAAAAGGCACACCAACAATTTTAGCCAAGGTGCTGGCAAGTAGGGTTTTACCTGTACCTGATGGACCTATTAACAGTAAATTCGATTTACCAATTTCTACATCTTTATCAAGTTTGCCAAGACCGTTATCACCATTATCAAATTTAAGACGTTTAAAGTGGTTATATACCGCGACTGCAAGGATTTCTTTGGCCAAGTCTTGCCCAATGACATACTGATCGAGCATGTCTTTAATCTCTTTGGGTTTACGTAAAGGCTCTTGCATTTCATTAAGCACTTTTTTACGACCCCAACTGTTTACAACTTGGCTTGCAAGGGTGACACATGCTTCACAAATATAACCATCTGTGCCTGCAATAAGAGGTGTCGAAGGGGATTGCTCAATATCGCAAAATGAACAGTGTTTTAACTCTTTCTCAGCCATAATCCAACCTCTTATAATTAATTGTTTGTTTGTGTGGATGTCACTGAAGGCAAGCTAGCTAGCCATGCACGCTGACAATTTCGTTGTGCACGTTCTTGCATTAGTTTGAGAATTTTAGGTTTCGCTTTTTTCAGTGAGATGCTTTCAGCGTGAGCAATGCTGTTACATTTCACAATATGGAAACCGACTTCACTTTCAATGACATCGCTGATTTGGCCTTTTTTCAATCCAAAAAGGGCTTCATCAATTTCTGGATAGAGTTGTCCTTGAGGAAATGTACCGAGTTCACCACCTTGCAGGGCGCTTGGACA
>JBFIJJ010000252.1:0-2942 GCA_041600795.1 Methylophagaceae bacterium
GGTTGTTTTTTCAGATAAGGACAAAGCACGAGACTTGGCTGTGAACGCGATGAAGTTCTTTGAAGAAGAGTCATGTGGACAATGTACGCCATGCCGAGTCGGTACAGCAAAAGCTGTTACTTTAATGCAGAAACCAGAGTGGAATGAAAATCTGTTAGAAGAATTATCAGAAGTAATGATTGATGCTTCCATTTGTGGTTTAGGCCAAGCAGCGCCAAACCCACTGCGATCTGTAATGAAATACTTTTCTGATGAATTAAAAACCGGGGGGAGCAAATAATGGCTATTAACCCTAAAGAACTAGAACAGACCATTAGCTTCACATTAAATGGTCAAGCTGTTGAAGCAGCAGAAGGTGATACCTTACTTGATGTTGCAAAACAACAAGGCATTGACGTACCTCACTTATGTTATTCCGATAGACAAGGTGCAGATGGTAACTGTCGCGCCTGTGTAGTTGAGATTGATGGTGAGCGTGTGTTAGCACCATCTTGCTGTCGTTACCCATCTGAGGGTATGAACGTTCAAACTAATAGTGAACGTGCTGTTAAGTCCCAAAAGATGGTGCTTGAATTACTAAAATCGGATGTATCAGAGCAGCCACATACATTAAATTCAGAGTTGGATTATTGGGCAACTAAGCTTGATATTGGTTTGCCACGTTTTGAAGCGAGACATCAACCTAAAACCGATGCATCTCATCCCGGTATTACCGTCAATATGGATGCATGTATTCAATGTACGCGCTGTGTTCGTGCTTGCCGAGATGAACAAAATAATGATGTTATCGGTTTGGCTATGCGTGGCACCCATTCACAAATTGTGTTTGATCTTGATGACCCTATGGGTGAAAGTACCTGTGTGGCTTGTGGTGAATGTGTCGAAGCGTGTCCAACTGGTGCTTTAATGCCTGCTAATGATGTCGGTATGCTTGTACCAGATCGCAAAGTAGATTCAGGCTGTCCTTTCTGTGGTGTTGGTTGTCAAATGACCTACAACATTAAAGATGACAAAATTATTTATGTTGAAGGCCGTGATGGTCCTGCAAACCATGGTCGTCTGTGTGTTAAAGGGCGTTATGGTTTCGATTATGTTCACCATCCACATCGTTTAACTAAACCGTTAATTCGTCGTGACGATGCACCGAAATCAGCTGAGTTTTCGATGGATCCGAATGATGTTAATAAGATTTTCCGTGAAGCATCATGGGAAGAAGCTTTGGATCTTGCTGCCAATGGCTTTAAGAAAATACGCGATGAAAAAGGACCTAATGCCTTAGCAGGTTTTGGTAGTGCTAAAGGCAGTAATGAAGAAGCGTATTTATTCCAAAAGTTGGTTAGAACAGGCTTTAGAACTAATAATGTTGATCACTGTACTCGACTTTGTCATGCATCATCAGTTGTGGCGTTATTAGAATGTTTAGGTTCTGGTGCGGTATCGAACCCAGTATCTGACGTTGAAAAAGCAGAAGTGATCGTACTTATCGGTGCTAATCCAACAGTGAATCACCCCGTAGGCGCAACATGGATGAAAAATGCCATGCGTAAGGGCACTAAATTGATTCTGATGGATCCGCGAACTACCGAGTTATCTCGTCAGGCAACACATCATTTAGCCTTTAAACCTGGCAGTGATGTACCTATGTTGAATGCAATAATGCACGTCATTATTGAAGAAAATTTAACTGATCCAGAGTTTATTGCTGAGCGTACTGAAGGCTTTGAAGCAATGAAAGCGCATTTGAAGGCATATACGCCTGAAATGATGGAACCAATATGTGGTATTCCTGCTGATACTTTGCGCCAAGTTGCACGTTTATATGCTACATCTCAAGGATCAATGATCCTATGGGGAATGGGTGTGTCACAACATGTTCATGGTACAGATAATGCGCGCTGTTTGATTTCATTGGCATTAATGACCGGTCAAATTGGTCGACCAGGTACTGGTTTGCATCCTTTACGTGGTCAAAATAATGTACAGGGTGCGTCAGATATGGGGCTGATTCCAATGGTTTTCCCTGATTATCAGCCAGTTAACGATAAACAAGCGCATGCTTATTTTGAAGAGTTATGGGGTTGTGAATTAGATGACAAACCGGGTTTGACCGTTGTCGAAATAATGCATGCTATCCATCACAAGACCTTAACGGGGCTGTATGTACAGGGTGAAAATCCTGCAATGTCAGATCCTGATGCTAATCATGCACGTGAATCGATGTCAGAACTAGAGCATTTGGTTGTGCAAGATATCTTCTTGACTGAAACTGCTTATTTAGCGGACGTCGTTCTTCCAGCATCAGCTTATTCTGAAAAAACGGCAACGTTTACCAATACGGATCGATTAGTGCAGTTAGGTCGTCAAGCTGTTCCACCGCCAGGTGATGCGCGTCAAGATCTTTGGATCATTCAAGAAATGGCAAAACGTTTAGGTCTTGATTGGAATTACAAAGATTCTGCCGAGGTATTTGAAGAAATCCGTAAAGCGGTGCCAACAATGGCCGGTATGACATGGGAGCGCTTAGAGAAGGAAGGATCTATAGTCTATCCTTGTTTAAAAGAAGGTGACCCAGGTCAAGATGTTATTTTCACCGAGACATTTGAAAGTGAAAATGGTCTAGGTAAATTTGTACCCGCTGATATTGTGCCGCCAGCAGAACGTCCTGATGAAGAATATCCATTCGTATTGATTACAGGTCGTATGTTAGAGCATTGGCATACGGGTTCAATGACACGCCGTTCTAATGTTCTTGATGCGATAGAGCCAGAAGCGGTAGCAACCATTAACCCAATAAGCTTGGATGAAATGGGTATCTTACCGGGACAAATGATTACCTTATCAACACGACGCGGTTCAATATCAATGATCGCTCGTGCGGATGAGGCAGTACCGACTGGCGCGGTGTTTATGGCTTTCTGCTATTACGAAGCGGCAGTAAATAA
>JBFIJJ010000253.1:0-2928 GCA_041600795.1 Methylophagaceae bacterium
TGGGTGGCAAACCGTTTTTACTATCAAACAGCAATTCCTGTAAAAGATGCAGCAATCATGTCTAACTGTACTGACCGTGAAGTACGCAGACACTGGGTACAACGTATTCTGGACCATGATGGTCATGAAGGACATGGTAGTGAACCAGCTGATCCAGGTGGTATCGAAGCTTGGATGCAATTAGGTGAAGCTGTTGGTTTAACGCGTGAAGATCTTGAGTCGGAAAAACGTGTATTGCCTGCGGTTCGATTTGCAATTGATGCTTATATTAACTTTGCCAAACAACAACCTTGGCAAGTGGCAGCCAGTTCTTCATTAACAGAATTGTTTGCACCGACTATTCATAAACACCGTCTTGATCATTGGCCTTCGCAATATCCGTGGATTGAAGAAAAAGGCTATAGCTATTTTAAGAAGCGTCTACATGAAGCGCCACGTGATGTTTTAAATGGTCTGCAAATTACCATGGACTATTACAAAACACGTGAACAACAAGAGTTTATGTTAACTGTTTTACAGTTTAAACTGGATATTTTATGGACTATGTGTGATGCCATGTGGATGGCTTATGTCGAAAACCGTCCACCATATTGCACTGATCTTAATGTAGAAAGATGGCAGTGGAACTAAAATGACTGAACGAGTTTTTAATGCTCAAAGTATCCCACTATTAGCGCTGGGCTATCGCATTCAATGGGAGCCAGCACAAAATTGTCATGTGCTACTTTACCCTGAAGGCATGGTCAAATTAAATGGCCCTGCGGCAGAAATTTTAAAGCGCATTAGTGAAAAGAAACAAACCGTGACTGAACTTATCGCTGAATTAAAGGTCGCCTTTAATGGGGCGGACCTAGACGATGATGTATATCAGTTTTTGGAGGAGGCCTACAATAATGACTGGATTAGACCAGAGTAAAGCGCCTGGTAGCCTCGCTGGCTCAGTAGGTGATGTGCGTGATCAAATTCGCCAACCTCTTTGGTTGTTGGCTGAATTAACTTATGCCTGTCCGTTGCAATGTCCATACTGTTCAAATCCGATGGATTTTGCCAGTGTTAAGAAAGAATTAACAACAGAAGAATGGTTAGAGGTATTCCGTCAAGCACGAGCAATGGGCGCGACACAATTAGGTTTGTCTGGTGGTGAACCACTCACTCGTCCTGATTTAGTTGAGCTAGTGACTGAGGCTCGTAAAATGGGCTTTTATACTAACTTGATAACCTCAGGTGTTGGTATGGATGCTGCTAAAGTTGCTGAGTTGAAAGAAGCAGGCTTAGATCATATTCAAGTGAGTTTTCAGGCAAGTTCTGAAGATTTGAATAATTTGATTGCAGGAACAGATGCATTCAAACACAAAATTGAAATGGCGAAAGCGGTTAAAGCCAATGGCTACCCGATGGTATTGTGTTTTGTAACTCACCGTCAGAATATTGATCAGATGGAAGAGATCCTTGATCTTGCTATTAATCTTGACGCTGATTATGTCGAACTTGCCACTACACAATATTATGGTTGGGCAATGCATAACCGTGATCAATTGTTACCGATGAAAGATCAGTTAGAAAGAGCGGAAGCAATTGCTCATCGCTATCAGCAAGAGCAAAAAGGCAAGATGAAAATCTATTATGTTGTGCCTGATTATTATGAAGAACGACCTAAAGCATGTATGAATGGTTGGGGTAATGTGTTCTTGACTGTGACGCCAGATGGTACCGCCTTACCTTGTCATGCTGCACGTGAATTACCGGGCATGTCATTGCCTAATGTTAAAGATATGTCGATTGATGCAATTTGGAATGGTTCGGATGACTTCAATCGTTTCCGTGGTTTTGATTGGATGAAAGAGCCTTGCCGGTCATGTGATGAGAAAGAAAAAGACTTTGGCGGTTGCCGTTGCCAAGCTTTTATGTTGACAGGCGATCCTGCTAATACGGATCCAGTTTGTTCGAAATCACCACAACATCATTTAATTGAAGAAGCGCTTGAACGCGGTCGTCTAGAAGCTGAGAAACCAGTTACTGAAGCCAAGCCTCTAGTATTCCGTAATCCTAAAAACTCTAAACAAATCTGTGGACTCTAATTTAGCTATACGCACCAATGGTTTGACCAAACACTATGGTCAAACCATTGCAGTAACCGATCTTAATTTAGAAATCGAAGCGGGCCAATTTTATGGCTTGCTAGGGCCTAATGGTGCAGGCAAAAGCACAACAATTCATATGCTAACAACAATGACATCACCAACAGCGGGTGATGCATGGATTGATAACAAACTAGTGTCAGCAGATCCAGTAGCCATTCGGGCAGCAGTCGGATTAGTGTTTCAAGATTCTGCACTTGATCGCACTATGTCGATTGATGAAAACCTACAGTTTGCAGCGGCAATGTACAACCTGCCTCCCAAGCAAGCAAATGAACGTATTGATGAGTTATTGTCCGTATTTGGTTTGCAAGAAAAACGCAAACAGAAGCTAGTGGCATTATCTGGAGGACAACGTCGCGCCGTTGATATTGCTCGCGGTGTGTTACACAAACCCAAAGTATTGTTTTTAGATGAACCTACCATTGGTTTGGACTTGCCTAATCGCCGTGCTATTTGGCGTTTTGTTGAGCATCTTCGTCGTGATGAAGGTATGACTGTGTTTTTAACAACACATTATCTTGAAGAGGCTGAGGCGTGTGATCACGTTGATTTCTTCCAGAAAGGTCAATTGTTATCAGGTGGCAACCCCAGCACATTAATTAAGCAATTGGCTGAATATATTTTAGAAGTAAATTCACCTGATCCGGCACAAACTATTGCCCAATTATCGCCATTATTTGGCACGCCAATCCAAGAAGATCAGCAGTTGAGTTTTAAAATTGCTGCACACGATGTCGATTTCTTTCAGCTACAAAAGACATTAGGCGACACAATTTCTTCTATGCAA
>JBFIJJ010000254.1:0-2910 GCA_041600795.1 Methylophagaceae bacterium
AGCCAAGGTGTACAAGTTAGTCGTTTAATGCGTGTACGTTATGGGCCAATTATCATTCCAAACCAGCTTAAAATGGGTAAGTGGATGATGTTACAAGGCAAGGATTTAGATGCCTTATACGAGGAAGTAGGCTTACAAACACAGGCTGCACCGAAAACGGGTCGTGCCCAACGTGAGAAAAAATTGCGTCCTTTAAAAACGGAGACCGTTAAACCTCGTCAAAAAAATGTCAGCAATGACTCTAACGCTAAACGTTCACCACGTTTAAGAGGGCGTTAACCATATCAGATGGATGATAGAAAGCGTTTGTAAACAACGCTTTCTATTTTTATCAATTAAAGCATTTTGGCTTGAATTATTTGGTTACGGCCTGCTTTTTTAGCTTGATACAGAGCATGATCGGCACGATCAAATAAAACAGTGCCTTTTTCGCCGCGATTTAATTGAGCAACACCTAAACTAATTGTGAAGCCAAAACTACGGTTACCATCAGTGCAAAAAAGTTGTGATGTTGCTACACGAAGTCGTTCAGCAACAGAAGCGGCAGCTTCAGAGTCTGTATTGCTTAAGATAAGTACAAATTCTTCACCGCCATATCTAAATGCAATATCACTGGCACGCATAGTTTCAGTAATAACCTCAGCTAGACTTTTTAATGCCTGATCGCCACTGCTATGGCCATAAGTATCGTTAATAACTTTAAAGTTATCAATATCAAGTACTATTAATGACATTGGTGATTGTTGACGGTGGGCTAAACCAATCTCACGTTGCAGACTAGCATCAAAAGCAGCACGATTATTTAATCCTGTTAAGCTATCAGTTAGGGCTGCCGCTTGAGCTTGACGGTATAGCAATGCATTACGTAATGGGTAAATTAATTTACATAATAAATCTTCAATATTTTGGGTATCGAGATCATTAAATTTACTACGACGAGTAAACGTAATTTCACCTAACCAAATGCCGTTCATTTCTAGACGGTAATTGCACGAGTGATGACTGCGTGTACCAATATTTAGATCGCAATGCACACTTTGTTGTTGGTAGTGAATACTGTCGTAATTGATAGTGTTATTGATTTTATCGTGAAATAAAGTAATAACGTCATCTAATTCTAGAGAGGTTTGTAGAATAGCCGGTAAGCTAGCCGCGACCATTTCAATGCTATCTTGCTTTGGTTGTGACTCGATAAATGCAGATGCATGATTACGATCACTTACAAGTGATAACTTTGCATTGTCAGAATTTAATTGCTTAACCATCGTACATGTCCTTAATCTAGTATCTGTGTTTGACTAGATACTAGCTATAAACATGCCATATCAATATTATATTTATATATCAGTATGTTACAGTGACTTTGTCAATAGTTTGACAGTGTATTACTGCGCTTTTAAAACCTGCCCTGTTGTGTTGAAACTATCATCACTCATCAAAAATAAATACGCATTGGTGATGTCTTGTGCTGCTGGTAAATGAGTTGGATCAATCCCGGGGAAGGCTCGAGCATGAAGATCTGTTCTAACTGTTCCTGGATCGATACAGTTCACACGAATTCGCCCTTCCGATTCTAATTCGTCAGCAAGTTGCTTTGATAGTGATTCTATTCCTGCCTTGGCAATACCATAAGCCGATTGATAGGCTTTGTTTTGATTGGCATCAGTCGTAAAAATCACTGAGGCAGTATTAGCTTTTTCCAATAAGGATAAACATGCTTTTGTCAGCAAATAAGGAGCGGTAAGATTAACATGTAAAGTTTCAGCCCAGGACTTAGGATCTTGATGGGCTACAGGTGAAATTTGCCCTAATGTTGCAGCACAGTGAACAACACCATCAAGTTGGCCATAGTTGTCATTAATACTCGCAACTAATGTGGCGTAATCTTCAATAGTCGCACCCTTAAGATCTAGCGGATAAATTGAAGGATCAGTTGAAGCGGCTAGTTCCACAATCTCATCGTAGGTTTTTTCAAGTGCTGGAATATTCTTATCAAGCAAGATGATATGAGCACCGTAAGTAGCATAATGCTTGGCAATAGCTGCACCGATGCCGTTCCCGGCACCAGTGACTACAATAACTTTATCTTTGAGAAAATCCGGTTTAGGCGTGTAATCCATTATTCCTCACTTGCAGGGAAAAATTGATTGAATTTCACTTTGCCATTTTGAAATTGCACACTGGTTTTGCCAGACTTATCAGTCCATTCACTGTAGGTAATGATTAAATCATCAATAGTACGTGTTTGAATAATCTTTGGATCGCCTAAGATAGCTTTTACCGCTTCTTCGGTCATACCAACTTCAATTTTGGCATTTTGTAAGGCGATAGGTGCTGGCGTAGCACTTTCAGAACTTGCGTTATTTTCTGGCGCCCCATTTTCTGAACAGGCAATAAGTGTCATACAGATAATAAGTGATGATAATAGCAAGCGAACGCGTGAAGACATTTCGAACTCCTAAAAGTGATTTAAAAAAAGAATTTAGATGCTGGAGTATAACAAGACTAGAAGACTTGTTCGACTTTAGCTAATTTCAGCCAAAATTGCATGGGCACATTTTTCACCATTGCGGATCGTACCCTCTAGTGTTGCAGGGTAATTGTTAGCCACAAGATCACCTGCTAGCCACAAGCCGTTGACTGACGTTTTATGGTGAGGACGTTGCTGGTGGTAAGCGATGGTACTTGCAAATGTAGCTCGTTTTTCACGGATAACGTAAGTGGATTCTGCCTTCTTAGGTAGAGATGGAATCAATTGATGCACTTCTGTAGATACGCGTTCGATAAGGTCGTGTTTGGATAAGTTTTCGTGTTGCCCCGGGCCGCTGATAACAACAGCCATTAATCCGGGATGTTGTAGGCTCCGATCAAAAATCCACTGACTGGTTGTGCCAGATAATCCTAACATTA
>JBFIJJ010000255.1:0-2905 GCA_041600795.1 Methylophagaceae bacterium
TTCAGGTGGTGTTTGTTCCAATGCTGTTTTAACAGCCGCAACAATACCTGATAATGGATCTTGTAAAGCCTCTAAAATTTCGTTGCTGTTTAACGTAAAACTACGCGGAATACCTTCAGCTAAATTGCGACCGCGCACTTCCATTTCTCTAACTTCATTGCCAGGATAGGCTGAACCTATTTCCTTTTTGATTTTTTCAGCAGTCGATTCACCAATCAAGGTACCGTAATTACGACGAACGTAGTTAACAATAGCTTCGTCAAATAAATCACCACCAATACGGACAGACGCAGAATAAACAATACCGTTTAATGAGATAACAGCAACTTCAGTGGTACCACCACCGATATCAAGCACCATCGAGCCACTTGCTTCTTCAACTGGCATACCCGCACCAATTGCAGCAGCCATTGGTTCTTCAATTAAGAAAACATCACGCGCACCAGCACCGGCAGCAGATTCACGAATTGCGCGACGTTCTACTTGGGTTGAACCACATGGTACACAGACTAATACCCGCGGACTTGGTTTTAAAAAACGACCTTCGTGTACTTTTCGAATAAAATGTTGCAACATTTTTTCAGTGACAGTGAAGTCGGCAATAACACCATCTTTAAGTGGTCTGATTGCTGTGATATTGCCAGGTGTGCGTCCCAACATTCGCTTAGCTTCAACACCGACAGCAGCGATTGAACGCGGACCGCCAGGGCCTTTATCTTGGCGAATTGCAACCACAGAAGGCTCGTCTAGAACAATACCCTTTCCGCGTACATAAATCAGCGTATTTGCTGTACCAAGGTCGATCGACAGATCGTTAGAAAAAATTCCGCGTAAACGTTCAAACATTAGAAGAAACCATAACTCAAAGAGGTAAAACAGATACTTTATCAATGCTCTGGGCTGTTGAGCAAGCGACGAATGATTTAAACTGCTCACTTTGTGATGATAACTACCCTTGGAAGCGTAATGAGTTTAGATAAAAGCGATGTAGAAAAAATAGCGCATTTAGCCCGTTTAGCTATTAATGAAAATGATATTCCTGACTATGTGCGGGATTTGACTAATATCTTTGAACTAGTTGAGCAACTTAGTACAGCAGATACATCAGATATTTTACCAATGGCACACCCACTTGATGCTCACCAGCGTCTACGTGCAGACGAAGTAACGGAAACAAATCAACGTGACTTATTCCAATCTATTGCACCTAAAACTGAAGCCGGCGTTTATCTCGTCCCTCAAGTCATTGAATAACAGGCACACTCATGCATAACAAATCTCTTTCTGAACTTTCAACATCATTACACAATGGTGAATTTAGCAGTGTTGAGTTAACCCAACACTATCTAGATCGTATTGCTGCGCATAATAGCTCGCTTAATGCATTTATCACTGTCACTGCTGATAGTGCCCTTGAACAAGCACGCGCTGCTGACTTACGTTTACAACAAAAAACAGCAGGCCCACTCACAGGTATCCCCCTCGCCCATAAAGATATTTTTTGTACGCAAGGCATTCGCACCAGCTGTGCATCAAAAATGTTGGATAATTTTATTGCCCCATACAATGCTACTGTTGTTGAAAAATTAAATGCTGCAGGCATGGTGACATTAGGTAAAACCAATATGGATGAATTTGCCATGGGTTCATCTAATGAAACCAGTTTTTATGGCGTCGTTAAAAACCCATGGGATACGGATCGCGTTCCAGGTGGTTCATCAGGTGGTTCAGCCGCGGCAATGGCAGCACGTTTAGCACCAATTGCAACAGGGACTGATACCGGTGGTTCAATACGTCAGCCTGCCTCTTTATGTAACTTAACCGGTTTAAAACCGACTTATGGTCGTATTTCTCGCTATGGCATGATTGCGTTTGCATCTAGTCTTGACCAAGCAGGACCTATGGCAAATAGCGCTGAAGATGCAGCGTTGTTATTAAACGAAATGGCAGGCTTCGATCCACGTGATTCAACCAGTGTTGAACGTGATGTTCCTGATTACACCGCATCATTAAATGATTCACTGGAAGGTTTGAGAATAGGTTTACCTAAAGAATTTTTTGGCGAAGGTCTTGATCCTGATGTTGCTGCAACCATTGATGCTGCAATTAAAACCTATGAGTCTTTAGGTGCAACGGTTAAAGAAATCAGCTTACCTAACTCAGATCTATCAGTGCCAACCTATTATGTTGTAGCTCCAGCTGAGTGCTCATCAAACTTATCGCGTATGGATGGCGTTCGCTTTGGTCATCGTTGTGATGATCCAAAAGATTTACTCGATCTTTACCAACGTTCACGCGGTGAAGGGTTTGGTGAAGAAGTTAAACGCAGGATTATGATCGGTACTTATGCCCTATCTGCTGGTTATTACGATGCTTATTACTTAAAAGCACAACAATGTCGTCGCTTGATTAGTGATGATTTTAAACAAGCATTTAACGATGTTGATGTCATCATGGGGCCGACAGCACCAACGACAGCCTTCAACTTAGGCGAAAAAAATGATGATCCTGTTGCGATGTATTTAGCTGACATTTATACCATCAGCACTAACTTAGCTGGTTTACCGGGCATGTCTATACCTGCTGGGTTTGTAAATGGTTTGCCGGTTGGTCTACAAATTATTGGCAACTACTTTGACGAAGCACGTTTATTAAATGTGGCGCACCGTTACCAACAAGCAACCGACTGGCACCAACAAATACCTGCTGACTTTAGATAGTAAGCAAAACAATGCGATAGCCTATTTTTCAGGCTATCGCTCAATTCTGTTAGCTAAGATGAGGAATTGAAAGTGAAGGCATCAGAACTCTTTATTCGTAGTTTAGAAAACGAAGGTGTTGAGTATATCTTTGGTATTCCAGGTGAAGAAAATCTTGATGTGATGGATGCTTTGCTTGATTCCAA
>JBFIJJ010000256.1:0-2893 GCA_041600795.1 Methylophagaceae bacterium
ACTATTCATTTTCTTTATCCCATCTATCTAAGTTATTTCCGTATTTAGACCCAAATTTAAGATTCGAGCCCGAGTTTAATAATCACACATCAACAGTCAAATTACATTGATCTGGATCACTGAAAATGGAGTCTAATGAATTAGTATTAAATTTGGCTTAAAGAATAATGAATTTTTTATGACAGTGTCGCTGTCATCCGTGATCATGGCTATTTTTGGCGGCGATCCACTGTGACATATACTTGGTGCTATACATTGAATGATGTCTTAGCATACTGCCGGTAAAATTGGCTAAACGATGTTGCTCTAATGTTTGTTCTAACTGCATAATTTTTGTGATTACGTTGCGAGCATAGATAGTACCGTCATAACGTGAGCGTAATAATCTAACCGCATTGCCTTGTGCCTCTGTCCAAGCATGTTCATTACTATAAAGTTGAACTGCCGCTTCAACAAAATCACTGACATTGCTAACGATCTTTCCGGGCCATGGCTCACTGTCATGCATACCTTCGCTTCCAATCGGTGTCGTTACACTCGGTGTCTGCATAATCATGGCATCTAATAATTTACCTTTTATACCTGCGCCAAAACGTAATGGTGCTAAACACACTCTAGCCTGCTCCATCACGGTTAACGCATTCTCAGCCCAACCTTTAATTAAAAACCCAGTCTTTGGATTATGTAATGCAGTTGCTTTAGGCGGTGGATACGAACCATATATATGAAGCTCAGCATCTGGTAGTCTTTTTCTAATGTGCGGCCAAATTGTATGTAATTGCAGAACAGCATCCCAATTTGGCGCATGACGAAAATTACCAATGGTCATGAAATGCTGTCGTTCTGAAAAACCGAGGGTGCTAGTAGGACAGCTAGCGAGATCCACCATAAAAGGAAGATGAAGTAATAATTCTGGTGATACATTGAACTTATCCTGCAAGAGTTGCATTTCATAGCTTGAAATAATTAACGATAAATCGCTACGTAGAATCGCGGCTATTTCACGCTTTGCAATATCACTAAATAAATCTGTATCCGTTATCTCTCGCCCTGCTTTAACGGCTTTGTGTCGTGCATGACGTAAACATTGCAGATCTTCCGTGTCCAAAATTCTGATTGCATCAGGACACATTTTTTCGACGCGCCAAGCAAATTGCTCTTCCATCATAAAGCGATCAAACAACACAATATCAGGCTGGTAGCCACTGACATAGGCGTCAAAACTATCACTATTTAACTGAATCTCTTGAGTTGAAATAGATTCTTGTCCGAGATCAATCATATGCTCAGTCGGTTGAGCTGGTGTTGCAAATTCTACTTGCCATTCCTGAGCTCGAAAAGTTCTGAGCAGGGACAACATATGACTCCCAGCTGCCGATGAATTTGGTTCAGGCCAAACATAACCAATAACTAACACTTTTTTCATTGCTTAAACTAACTCTGAAGATAAAAATTCTGATCTTAAGGCATCGTCTATATCACGTTGTTTTAAGAGACTCATAATAAATGTCCAATTATTTAATCTGTGGGAAGGGCGTTGTTAAATGGACTTATTATTGTGACTTTATAATTACTTACTCACAATTAATAATCGTACTTTTCAAACAAAAAAGGTTAGTATTGATTTTGTTTTTTTAAATCATTCTTCATTTCGGAGACAGCTTTTGAAATCATAACGGAATTTCAAAAAGCGCTTGCCTCCTCATAACCGTTCAATCTCCGTCAATAAGTTAGTATCTGCTTAACCCTGCTAATTCAATAATTTATCGTGATGGCACTTAACAAAGAAGTCATCCCTTCATCTGATACTAAAGTGATTATTCACTTTAGAAAAAAGCTCACCCTCATTTGTGATGCTTATTTTCGACTAAGTCGCATTAGTCTGTCCTCAGAGTTGACAAATAGAGGCTGACAAATGAATTTAATACGTTTAGTTATAGCGGATGATCATGCTGTAGTTCGTGCTGGACTAGCACGCTTTATGGACAATGAGCCAGAGATAGTCATCTCTGGAGAAGCAAGTTCTGGTGAACAAGCCTACCAGTTATTTAACGATCTTAGTCCCCATGTATTAATCATGGATATGTCGATGCCAGGCATGAGTGGTTTAGAAGCTATGCGGCGCATTCTTGCCCGACACGAATTGGCAAAAATTATTATGTATACCATTAACGATGATCCACGGTTTGCCGCATTGACATTAAATGCCGGTGCAATGGGCTACGTTACCAAATTTTCAGAAACAACAGAACTGATTAAAGCCATTAAAGCTGTGTCGGTCGGTACAAGTTACATTAGTATTGATATGGCTCAGAAATTAGCCATGCAAAATGTATCAGAAAACCAAGATCCTATGAAATGCCTGACAACAAAAGAGTTTGAAATCTTCCGCTTACTGGCTGAGGGTAGTTCAGTTAAAGCAATAGCCTCAACCTTAAATATTGGTAGTAAAACCATTGCTAACTATCAAACTCAAATAAAACATAAACTCGACATCCATTCTTCTGTTGAATTTGTGCGCTTAGCGATTAAACACAATATTATTCAAGAGAATTGATAGTAATAATACGTGTTTCTCCTATTATTAAATCAATGGCAAAGCTATACAGCGCAAGGAATGGGAAAAAGTCATAGTGGTTATAGGAGTAACTCCTAATGATTTCCGGGTAAAACCGGAATAGAGTCTACTTTCACGATGAATGCGTAAGCTTACATTGTGCAAATATAATCATAAATAACAGAGGAAAAGTTCATGAAGCTGAAAACTCTTTCAATCGCAATGATGTCATTAGCAGTCACCGGCGTAGCCGTTGCTGATGAACTTGCGACAATGCAAGAAAATGAAAATAACTGGGTATCTGCTGCTGGTAACTATAATAACCAACGCTACAGC
>JBFIJJ010000257.1:0-2891 GCA_041600795.1 Methylophagaceae bacterium
AACTGGATTAGTTAATGGTTTGGAATTTGAATTATTTAAACCAGAAGCAGAACGTCCGATAGATTTCTATGCGGAACTACCTATATCAATGAATGTAACTGGCACCTATCACCAATTTGGCGAATTTGTCAGTGCAATTGCAGCCCTGCCAAGGATTGTTACCTTGCATAATTTTACATTAACGCCACTAGGTGACTCGGGTAAGATGTCTATGACAATTACTGCAAAAACATACCGATATTTTGATGAACAAGAACAATAGAATTTTTATAAAGCAGTCAATGAAAGCTAAGGATAATTTTGTATGGCAAATTTAATTAAGGCATCACTATTGATAGTAGTGGGTTTGCTAGTTGGTTGTCAGCAAGAGAAACAAGATTTGGCATTATACGTTGCAAATGTAAAAGCGCAGCAGAAGCCAGATATTGAACCGATTCCTGTTATGAAACCGTATGAAAAATTTAGCTATTCTGCGTCGGATTTACGAAACCCATTTGTCAAAACAGTAGTTGAGGCTCCCACGGATGAACAAACAACCCCTGTTGTTGATAATGGAATACATCCAGATAAAAATAGATTAAAAGAAGCATTAGAGACTTACCCGTTATCTGAGCTTCAATTTGTTGGAACTTTAGGTAAAGATGTACTATGGGCGTTAATAAGAGCGTCTGATGGAGTAATACATCGAGTCAAAGTCGGTAATTACATGGGGCAAAATGATGGGCTTATTCTTGCTGTGACTGAGACTGAATTAACATTAAAAGAAGTTGTTCCTGATGGACGTGGAGCTTATATAGAGCGTGAATCATCCCTGTCTATAGCAGATGTGAACTAAAGGCCAATAAATAGTTATGACTAACAAAGATGGAATTACAATGAAAAATCAATCGTTAGCAGTAGTAAAATATTACATCTCAACGGTGTCGGTTAGACATTTGCTATTGATTATAGCTTTATTCGGACTGCAATTACTGACATTAGCTTCTGTCAATGCGGCAGACCTTCAGTCTCTTGGGTATTCCTCTCTTCCAGGTGATAAGACGCAGTTGATTTTGACCTTTTCGGAACCAGTTGACTCACCAAATAGTTTTGTAATAGATGATCCAGCTAGAGTTGTAGTTGATTTTCCAGGTGTTTCGAATAAATTAGATAAAAAAACAGAGCAGATAAATGTTGGTATGACACAAAGCGTATCTACAGTTGAAGCCGGTGATCGAACTCGAGTAGTTGTAAATTTAGTGTCTAAGTCCTCATATACAATTAGTCAAGAAGCTAATGTTGTTATGATTACCATTGGTGGAGGTGTTAACGCCACTAAAGTTGATAGCGATATAGCGAGCAATGAAGTGACAGATGTTGAGTTTAGAAGAGGCAAAGATGGCGAAGCTCAACTTACAATCACACTTAAAAATGATAGTGCCGTTTTGGATGTGCAACAACAACGTGAAAATATCATCGTAGATTTAATGGATGTGGCTTTACCTGAGAAATTCCATCGCCGTTTAGATGTTATCGATTTTGCTACGCCTGTTCAAATTATTGATAGTGAATCAAAAGGAAATAATACACGGTTAACGCTATCAACCGATGGAAAGTTTGAGCATTTAGCTTATCAATCAGAAAATACCGTGGTGATTGAAGTTAAACCAATATCAAAAGAAGTTCATGACGCAAACAACAAAGATCAGTTCGGGTACAAAGGTGAGAAATTATCTTTGAATTTCCAGAACATTGAAGTTAGATCTGTGTTGCAATTGCTCGCTGACTTCACCAAATTAAACTTAGTTACCAGCGATACCGTGCAAGGCAATGTAACACTTCGTTTACAAAATGTTCCTTGGGATCAGGCTTTAGATATTATTCTAAAAACCAAAGGCTTGGCAATGCGACAAAATGGTAATGTAATGTTGATAGCGCCAGCTGCAGAAATTGCTGCCCAAGAAAAGCAAGAGTTAGAGGCGACCCGTCAAATTAAAGAGTTAGAACCACTTTATTCAGAGGTTTTTGAAATTAACTTTGCTAAAGCTACAGATTTAGAAGCGATCCTAAATAAGCAATCAAACACAAGTTCAGGGTCAAGTACTGACGAGGGATTTATTTCAGATAGAGGTAGCGTCACAGTCGATGTACGCACAAATTCTTTGTTAATACGTGATACTGCAAAGCAATTAGATGAAGTCAGGAAGTTAATTGCACAATTAGATATTCCAGTACGTCAAGTTTTGATTGAATCTCGAATAGTTATCGCTAATGATAACTTCGCTAAAGATTTAGGTGTCAGGTTCGGGGCTTCCAAATACAGAGCTTCAAATAATAAGTATGTTTCGGATATAGCGATATCGGGAAGTTTAGAGCAGACTGAAAACTTGGTAAACGGTAACGCATTAGAGTTACCTGATCACTTAAATGTCAATTTGCCTGTCGCAAACGCGGCAGGTTCTATTGCTTTAACATTGGCGAAGTTACCATTTGGTAACTCACTAGAGCTTGAACTTTCAGCAATGCAAGAAGAAAACGAAGGTGAAATAGTATCAAGTCCTCGTGTTATTACATCTAATCAGCAAGAGGCAGTGATTGAGCAAGGTACAGAAATTCCTTATCAGGAAGCCAGTTCAAGCGGTTCGACATCGGTATCGTTTAAATCTGCTACGCTTAAACTTGGTGTGACGCCACAAATTACTCCTGATGATCATATTATTATGGATCTGGAAGTAACAAAGGATGAAGTTGGTAGTATTTTTAATGGCGTACCAAGTATTGATACTCGAAGTGTCAAAACACAAGTTTTAGTTGATAACGGTGAAACAGTTGTTCTAGGCGGTATTTATGAACAAAGAACGATCGATGGCTCTACACGAGTGCCATTCTTTGGTGATTTACCTTATGTCGGT
>JBFIJJ010000258.1:0-2891 GCA_041600795.1 Methylophagaceae bacterium
CGAGGTAAAAATGGACTGCGTATCATTATGATGTGTGAATTACCATCTAATGCAGTATTAGCCGCTGAGTTCTTAGAATATTTCGATGGATTCTCGATCGGTTCAAATGACATGACTCAATTAACATTAGGGTTGGATCGTGACTCATCATTGGTAGCTAATTCGTTTGATGAGCGTAATCCTGCTGTTTTAGCAATATTAGATATGGCGATCACGGCGTGTAAAAATGCGGGTAAATATATCGGTATTTGTGGTCAAGGCCCATCTGACCATCCTGATCTTGCTAAATGGCTGTTGGAGAGAGGTATTACAAGTATCTCCTTGAATCCAGATACAGTTGTTTCAACTTGGCAAGATTTAGCTCAATAATACCTGTTATAACAGTTAAACCAGCATCAATTTTGATGGATTGATGCTGGCTTAATAACATCTGATACCTAATGTAAGTTGGGTTATGAGCCATTCATATTAAAAATTACGTTAGTCGGTTTGTCTTTTCTGTATCCTCTTTTTTTACGAGTAGCTTAAGTCAAATATACTGAAGGCTAGACTTAAATGTATGTCATGAGCAGGTACAGCACTATTCGGAAAAATTAGCCAAATTAGTGTTGAAGTGGAAATTCAAGAAAAAAAGTAACGTTAGAGTAATAGGCCTATTTTCAGCTCTGTTTTGGTGCGTTTTATTAGGTTTAGAACACATGAAATAAGCATAGATTTATTTTGTATCAGTCATCAAAGATGAAAGTGATTAATGGTGCAAATACCTGTTTTTACGCCCTTTTTTGGTGCGAAAGTTCAATTATGTTTATTCTCACTGGTAACGATAGTGTTGCAATGTGTTTCTTTTTGATGAATTGATTATACTACTCCGATAACTACATTATTTTTGCAGCAAGAGAGAATTTTAATGAGCGATCTAAAACTCAGTGCTACCAAAGCCGGTAATAAACTGAAGATCCCGCGTTCAGCAGGAAAAGGCAGACAAGTTGATGCGAAGGCCTTAGCTGAGGTTCAAGCTTTATTAGGTGATGAATCCAGACAAAAAGATCTTTTGATCGAACATTTGCACAAGATTCAAGACACCTATAAACACATATCTGCTGCTCATTTAGTTGCGCTTGCTCGTGAAATGAAACTTTCAAAAGCTGAAGTGTATGAAGTTGCAACTTTTTACCACCATTTTGATGTAATTAAAGAGGGTGATACACCACCGCCAGCATTAACGGTACGTGTGTGTGAATCATTAACCTGTGAAATGATGGGGGCACAAGATTTAATTTCATCATTAGAGTCTGGTTTAGGGGAGCAGGTACGGGTGCAACGCGTACCTTGTATTGGTCGATGTGATAAAGCCCCAGTTGCTGTTGTTGGTATGAATCCAATTGAACATGCAAACACCGAAAGTGTCTGTGAAGCTGTTAATAACAATACTATCGAACCGGAACAGTTATCACCGATTGATTATGATGCCTATCTTGATTCTGATGGCTATAACACATACCGCCTTTGTATCAATGGCACTTACAATGTCGAAAAAGTACTTGAAACTATGGATAACTCTGGGCTTAGGGGCTTGGGTGGTGCTGGTTTCCCTGCCGGACGAAAATGGCGAATCGTACGTGACCAACCTGAACCTAAATTAATGGCGGTTAATATTGATGAAGGTGAGCCAGGTACATTTAAAGATAAATATTATTTAGAGCGAGATCCTCATTGTTTTCTTGAAGGTATGTTGATTGCAGCTTGGGCGACGGGTATACATGAAATATATATCTATTTACGTGATGAGTATGCCGCTATCCGAGTAATGCTTGAGCAAGAACTTGCAAAACTAAAAGCAAATCCACCTGTCAATAACTTACCAGTTATTCATTTACGTCGTGGTGCTGGTGCTTATATCTGCGGTGAAGAATCAGCAATGATTGAGTCAATTGAAGGTAAGCGTGGCATGCCAAGACTTCGTCCTCCTTTTGTTGCTCAAGTAGGTTTGTTTGGTCGTCCAACCTTAGAGCACAATATGGAATCACTTTATTGGGTGCGAGACATATTAGAAAAAGGGCCAAGTTGTTTGACAGACCATGGTCGTAATGGTCGTGTTGGTTTGCGTTCATTTTCGGTTAGTGGTCGCGTTAATAACCCAGGTGTTCATTTAGCGCCAGCCGGCATTACCATACGTGAACTGATTGCTGAATATTGCGGTGGCATGCAAGAAGGTCACGAATTTTATGGGTATTTCCCTGGTGGTGCATCAGGCGGTATTTTACCGGCATCAATGGGCGATATCCCTCTCGACTTCGATACCTTGAATCAATATGGTTGTTTTATTGGTTCTGCTGCTGTGGTTGTTTTTTCAGATAAGGACAAAGCACGAGACTTGGCTGTGAACGCGATGAAGTTCTTTGAAGAAGAGTCATGTGGACAATGTACGCCATGCCGAGTGGGTACAGCAAAAGCTGTTACTCTAATGCAGAAACCAGAGTGGAATGAAAATCTGTTAGAAGAATTATCAGAAGTAATGATTGATGCTTCCATTTGTGGTTTAGGCCAAGCAGCTCCAAACCCACTGCGATCTGTAATGAAGTACTTTGCTGATGAATTAAAAGCAGGGGAGTTAAAATAATGGCTATTAACCCTAAAGAATTAGAACAAACTATTAGTTTTACCTTAAATGGTCAGACTGTCGAAGCTTATGAGGGCGATACCTTACTTGATGTTGCAAAACAACAAGGCATTGACGTACCTCACTTATGTTATTCCGATAGACAAGGTGCTGATGGTAACTGTCGCGCCTGTGTAGTTGAGATTGATGGTGAGCGTGTGTTAGCACCATCTTGCTGTCGTTACCCATCTGAGGGTATGAACGTTCAAACTAATAGTGAACGTGCTGTTAA
>JBFIJJ010000259.1:0-2827 GCA_041600795.1 Methylophagaceae bacterium
ATGGTATCACTGAAGATAAGTTGGCCCTGATTAATGATTTGGACGCGATCACATAACATTTGAACTTCAGGCAAGATATGTGTGGATAAAATCACACTGTGTTCGGAAGCAATATCCCTAATTAGTTGTCGAATATCCCTAATTTGGATTGGATCTAGACCAGAAGTAGGTTCATCAAGGATAACAACAGCAGGAGTATGAATAATAGCTTGGGCAATGCCTACACGTTGTTGGTAGCCTTTAGACAAATTAGCAATTAAGCGGTTGCTGACATCTGCCAAACCACAGCGATCAATCACGGTGTTTACAGCTTGAACTCTTTTTGATGAACGAATGTTATTGATTTGAGCACAAAATCGTAGAAACTCTATTACTGTTAACTCTTTATAGAGTGGCGGTTGTTCTGGCAAGTAGCCAATATGTGCTTTTGCTTGTTTGGGTTGAGACAGTAAATCATAACCATTTATGGTTATTTCACCGGTATTTGGAGAAAGGTTACCACTAAGGATTTTCATTGTGGTGCTTTTGCCTGCACCATTTGGCCCTAGAAAGCCAAGGACTTCACCTTTATTAATTTCAAAGCTGACATTGTCGACTGCGCGGTGAGAACCATAGTAGCGAGATAGTCCATCAGCTTTAAGTAAGGTTGTTGTTGTCATTTTATCTCACGGAATGCTGGTTGTTTCAGAGTATAGTTTGTTATATACCCACCCAAAAGATGGGGGTAGGAATATCAGAAAGAAATCGGATGGCGAGCTGATCATTAGTTCCGTTTAGTAGATTGTATCGTAATCAAAAGGTTCAATATAACATAATAGAGACACGTTATTTAGGCAAAAAAAAACCCGCAATAGCGGGTTTCTTTACTATATTTAAAACTAGATTATTTAATCTTAGCTTCTTTATACATAACGTGTTGACGAACAACTGGATCGAATTTTTTCATTTCCAATTTTTCAGGCATAGTACGTTTGTTTTTATCTGTAGTGTAGTAGTGACCTGTACCTGCAGATGATACTAATTTAATTTTATCGCGCATGATATTCTCCTAAACTTTTTCGCCGCGGGCACGGATGTCAGTTAATACAGCATCAATCCCACGTTTATCGATAATACGAAGACCGTGATTGCTCACACGCAATTTTACCCAACGATTTTCAGATTCAACCCAAAAACGATGTGGGTGAAGGTTAGGAAGAAAGCGACGTTTTGTTTTGTTATGGGCGTGAGAAACATTGTTACCGCTCATAGGGCGTTTACCCGTTACCTGACATACTCTGGCCATTTTAGAACCTGCTCCTGATGAACATTTTATTACACAGGGTGCGAATGCGCGCCCCAATTAAAGCTACAAAGCCGAACTTTATACCATAGAGGCGACTTAATGTGTAGTTGATTTATAAATAATCTGGCTAGATCCCCATTGCTTGTAGATCTTGTGTCAGACGTTCCATATTAAGTGCGCCTATTTTGCGCATGATGATTTCACCATCTGGCGCAATTAAAAAGTGTGTTGGTGTGACGCGAACATTATTAAATGCGGTTGCGATATCACCTTTATTATCCCAAGTTAGCGTGTATGGAAGACTACGTGCTGTTCGCATTGCTTTTATCTGTTCAGGTGTATCATGCGCCATTGCAACACCTATCATTTCCAAGCCTTTATCAGCATATGCTTGATGTAATTTAATGAGCTCTGGCATTTCCTGAATGCAGCCAGGACAATCTGTTGCCCAAAAAATAACTAATACAGGTTTGCCTCGATAGTCGGATAAAACGTGTGTTTGATTATCAATATCTGTAAATGACAGTTCAGCTGACACAGACTGTTTACTGCTTGTAAGCCAAATTACAGCAAACAGTGCTGCCAATAAAAAGACAACTAAAATAAGACGCTGTTGGTATGTTTTCATTCGTTTCTCTAGTTAGTTGGGCGTGGTTAGTTGCCCAAGGGCTTCAGTTAATTTTAAATTTTCACGATAATCAACTGGACAATCTATAACGGTAACAGTTTCACTCTGCAATGCCTTTTTTAGGGTTGGCATCAATTGTTCGGTTGATTCTATCCTTATACCTTCGGCACCAAACGACTGTGCATATTGAACAAAATCTGGATTAGTAAATTTGACATTACTGGTGCGGCCAAACTGGTTTTGTTGTTTCCATTCGATTAGACCATAGCTGGCATCATTCCAAATCAAGATAACAATGGCGATATTGAGTCGCATTGCAGTTTCAATTTCTTGTGAATTCATCAAGAAACCGGCATCACCCGTGACTGCAACCACTTTACGTTCAGGGTAGGCTAGTTTTGCTGCAATCGCGCCTGGTACGGCAATACCCATACTGGCAAATCCGTTTGAAATAATGCAGGTGTTGGGATGCTCGCAGCGAAACATACGAGACATCCACATTTTATGGGCACCAACATCACAAATGACAATATCCTTTAAGTCCATGGCGGTACGGAGATCCCAGATGATTTTTTGGGGTTTGACCGGAAATTCAAGATCGTCACGATGTTGATTCATATCTTGAATGAGACTGTCACGTAAGGTGCGCATGGTTTTATCTTTATGCGGCGTGGCTAGGGCTGCAATACGATTTAAACTATGGTTGATATTGCCAACAACACCGACTAACACGCTATAAAATGCATCGACCTCGGCATGGCTGGTATCAATATGAATAATTTTTCGATCGCGTGATGGGTGCCATAGATACGGGTGATACTCAACCATGTCATAACCGATGCAGATAATGACATCGGCATTAGCAAAACCACAATTAACATAATCACCAGATTGCAAACCGACACTGCCTAAGG
>JBFIJJ010000260.1:0-2823 GCA_041600795.1 Methylophagaceae bacterium
ATATTGGAAGTGGTAATAAGGTAATATCAGCAAGACGACTTGCTAGATCGATAATGACCCATGCCGGACTATTATCCGCATATAACGCTACCACGCTATTTTTATATGCATGAAGTTGATTACTTAGTGCTATAACTGAATGATAAAGTTCCGCCCAACTATAGCTTTTATGGTCACCTATTAATGCTAATTCATTGGGTTTTTGAATTGAATATTCGGTAACGCTAGACCAAAGATGTGTCATGAAACCTTTATCTGTCTCGCCATGTCATTGATTGTGTTATGGTAATTTTCTAACATAAAATTAATTACGTCATTTCGTCTTAGTAAATCAATAGCATAGTCTAAATTTCCGGCTAATACCTTTGGTTGATTATTATAATAACTACCCCAAGAATCACCGCGATCACTCAGGCGCAGTGGATTCGCATCGCACACTTCTATCGTGTCTAATTCTAGTTTTGATAAGATTTGTTGAACATGTTTGGTTGCAGTAAATACGACCCACTCAAATCCTGCCTGCTTGAGAATAGCGGCAATGAGTATGAATAACATTTGACTAGAACCTCTACGACTTGAGGTTAAATTACCAATCTCTACTATTTTATCTCGGGCTATTGGCTGTGACATTAACGCAGTCATAACATTTTCAATAGCATCATCAAGATAATTCTCCAAAAATAATGATTTGGCCGAGTTTGCTGGTTGAAAGCCGACAGCCGCTGAAAGAGAATCATTAATTTTCGTTGATAACAGATAGGGCAAGAAGTGTGAAACTTTAGCCTGATAACTCACATTAAAACGTTCAGATATATATGCTTCGACTTGGCTTCTAAAAATCGATGATAGACCATCCAATTGAATTGGCAGAAGCGGTAACAACAGGCGTTCACGAGATAAGTTTCGTTGATGACGTCTACGCTCAATCAGCGGTGATGTGTTTACTGCTTCCATAGAGTGCTCTTTAATAGTTTCAGTTCTATGGTTCAGATTCTAGTAAAAGTTTCTTAAAACAATCTTAATAAAAGTAAATTTAACGATTTATAAACTAATGCCTAACGCTTGGTTGCGTTGTGCAATTAATTGTTTAATTTCTACTTGTAGTGTCTGTTTCTGATTATGTGCTTGATTTGCTAGTGATTGACTTCGTATTAGCGTGACTAGATCTATTTCACCAAGTTCAAATGAACGTTGCTGAACAGCAAGGTAGTCCATTGTGGCTTGCTCTTGTTTTGAGACGACATTTAATTGTTGTTGTTTTGCTTCAAGACGATGTGTGACCTGATCTAATGTCGTTATTAGTTGGCGTTCTAGTTGTTGACGCTCAATCTCAGCATCAGCTAACGCTTTTGCTGCTTGAGCTATTGCAGGGCCTTGATACACATCGTTTTCAAGTGCAAAACTAATACCTATACCAAGACTGTTGTTAAAGTCTTCATCATTAGCTCCTTTCTCCCGACGAATACCAACGGATAAATTGGGATTGGTTGCACCATCAAATTTTGAGATGTGTTGTTGGACACGTAAACTCGCTAATGAACTATCCAATAAAGCCAGTGCTGGATGTTGAGAATCGATCTGTGCTTTTTCTACACTCGGTTCATCATGTGTTTCAGGTAAAACAGTTTCACCAGTTAAAGCATGATAGTAGCTAACAGCATAGTTAAATTCGGCTTGTTTTTCTAAAAATAATTGGTTCATTTCATAAACATGAGCAGTTGCCAACAGTTTATCGCTAGCTGACATTTCACCTGCATCAATACGCGTTTCAACATCTTTTTCTAATTTAAGTGCTGTTTGCCAGGCTTGATAAGCCTGTTGAGAAACCGTTTTGGTTGTGATGATATGCCAAACTGCGTCACGCACCGCCCCTGATGCTTGCAAGCGCATATAGGCTTTATATGCAGGTAACTCCGCCGACATACTATCTGACAAGATACGTTGTTGCTGTTGTTGCTCAGGCAACCATAATGGCATCTCTAGATTACCTTCCCACTCCTGTAAGCCATCGCCACTGCCAATAACATCATTTTGATGCCTTAGACTCACAACAGAATGGCCTGCAAATGTGGCATTAGCATAATCAGTATTTGCTTGAATTTTCTGTTGTTGGGCTTGTTCATAGCGCTGTTCAGGCTGTTTTTGATAGACCTTATCAACTAGTGTTTGTAATGTTATGTTCGGTGACGTATCAGCTTCTACAAAAGAGTCTGCAATAGCGTTTTCAGCCGCTATCCCAATTAAGGCTAATATTAGAATGACTTTCTTGCTTATCAATAACATTACTATTTGTTTCCAGAATAAGCCAAAGGGCTATGCGATTTAATTTTGTAATAGTAGCAAATTTTCTAGTCAGGCCTTAAGACTATCAGCAATGCTTTCATGGACTGACAATAATGCAGGAATGACAATTAAGACTAATACTGTAGAAAACATTAATCCAAATGAAATGGATACAGCCATAGGGATTAAAAATTGGGCCTGCATAGAGGTTTCAAATAATAACGGCGTCAAGCCACCTATCGTTGTAAGTGACGTAAGTAGAACCGCTCTGAGCCTTTGTGTTGCAGAATTAATAATTGCCTGATCAGTTGCAATGCCCTTTTCACGTTGATGCTTGAAAAAGGTTACAAGAATGATCGAATCATTCACCACGATACCGGACAAACCAAAAATACCGAATAAAGAAAGGATAGTTAGGTCTATACCCATCAGCCAGTGACCGAATATGGCACCAATCAGCCCGAAAGGTATTGCTGTCATCACGACAAGCGGCCAACCATAAGAAGAAAACACCCAAGCTAAAATCAGATAGATCAAAAC
>JBFIJJ010000261.1:0-2807 GCA_041600795.1 Methylophagaceae bacterium
AGTAGTTTTTACCAACAGCAACAAGCAACAATCAATCAGCTTAATGAATTTATCCGACAGTTAGAATCCAATCCTAAAATTCAGCATCATCAGCACACACTTGATACTGAAATAGCCTTATCTCATGAGCACATCAAAGCACATCGAGATGCAATGATAGAAGGACGAAAACACAGAAAACAACAACGCCAGCAGGGTGAGAAACAACTCAGTGCTAAAGGTTATGAACTGCTTTGTCGGCAATTAGCCAATGAAAGTATTATTCAAAAGAAACAACTGGAATTACTTACTCAGCATTGGGATGATCGGATTAATGCTGTCAAACAGGCTCTAGCGTCATTTATTGAACCAATAGAAGCAATAAAAAACCAACGTAAAGCACTATCTGCATCATTACAAAAAGAGCTATTTGAACAGTATCGATTTTTAAATAGTTCTGGCGAATTTAAAAGCATTAGTGACTTATTTGGCGAGACTCCACCAGCTGGAGCGGGCGAGTGCGCTGCACCAAAACTTTTACACTATGCGTTTTTACATAATTTAAAACCATTGGCGATGGCTGAGTTTTGGTGGGGGGCATCACCAAAATCAGAAATTAGACAACACCAGCAATTTTATCCTGCCTGTCACAATAAGTGTCAGCCGATATTAAGTCATATGCTTAAAGGTATGTTAGTTGACGATAATCCATTATTAACTAATCCGGCACACGATAAACACATTGATATCGTCTATCAGGATGATGTAATGCTGATCATCAATAAGCCATTCGATATGTTGTCAGTACCTGGTAAATCAATTCAAGACTCGGTCTATCAACGTATGAAAGATGCATTTCCGACCGCAACAGGCCCCCTTATTGTCCACCGCCTTGATATGTCTACTTCAGGTTTAATGGTGATTGCATTAACTAAAGAAGCCAATAAACACCTGCAAACACAATTTATTCGGCGAACGGTTAAAAAGCGCTATGTTGCCTTATTAGATGGTGAGTTAAAGCAACAGCAAGGCACAATTAACTTGCCCCTTCGCGTTGATTTAGATGACAGACCACGTCAACTTGTTTGCTATGACTATGGTAAGGAGGCGGAAACCGATTGGCGTGTTATTGAACATGCTCAAGGACGAACCAAAGTCTATTTTTACCCCAAAACAGGACGTACTCACCAATTACGTGTGCATTCAGCACATTCTAGCGGTTTAAATATGCCGATTGTCGGTGATGATCTTTATGGTAAAAAAGCCAATCGTCTGCATTTACATGCAGATTATCTGGCTTTGAAACATCCCGTTAGTGATAGCCTGATGGAGTTTCAAATTGATCCTGAATTTTAACGATACTTAATTGCGATAAATGGTTTGAATCAAGTGAAAACCAAACTTGGTTTTAATGGGACCATGTATTTTTAAAACTGGGAGTTTGAATACAACATTATCAACGGCTTTAACCATCGTACCTGGACCAAATTCACCCAAATCACCGCCTTTCTTGCCTGAGGGACATATTGAATACTTTTTAGCCAGTTTGGCAAAGTCGCCACCTTTGGCTAATTGCTGTTTAATAGTTTCAGCTTCTTCTTTTGTTTTAAGTAAAATATGACGTGCAGCTGCTCTAGCCAAATTGAGATACTCCCATAAATGCGATCGTTAAATGAATTTTGTCAGAGCTAGTATAAGCAACAGAGCAATCAAGCCAAAAACAACTTTCAAAATTTTGCCAGCAGTTTTCTGAACAGTTTCAGCTCGATCCTGAATACGTTCTGCTCTTGTGAAAGACTGTTCTTGCATATCGACGGCTTTTGTCTGTTGCTCTAGTGCCTGTTGTTGCCGAGCCAATTGTAATTCTTGATTAGCTACAATTTTTTCAAGCAATTCGATAATGTTTTGATCTGACTGTTCGGTCATTTATTTTCTCCATGTATGTCTATGTGAAATCTATCAAAAACTGCGCACTATGCATAATGCGCAAAAATGTGTTTTGCATCATTACTTGATATTTGTATGTATCTATTAAAATGTTAAACCATACAGATAGATTTTTATCTGTGTTTTATTGCGGCTAGAACCATGAACACATAACATCTGTCTTTATATTTATTCATATTACATAAAGCTATAGCCTAAATAGCTTTTCAATCCCTTCCTTGCGTGGAGCAACACCTGATGAAAATTGGTAATTCAATTTATCTAGATTATCAAGCGAGTACACCTGTCGATCCAATCGTACGAGATGCGATGGCGATATATAACGATTCTCTTTTTGCCAACCCACACTCAACTGGACACATTTTAGGTCAGAAAGCAGCTGAGGCTGTTGATTCGGCACGTTCTGATATTGAATTGTTTATTGGAGCAAATACTGAAGAAATCATCTTTACATCAGGTGCCACTGAGTCAAATAATCAAGCGATTTCAACCATTATATTTTCAAATAAAACGTCTCGGAACAAAATTCTAGTAAGTGCAATTGAGCACAAATGCATCAAAAATGCGGCTTATTATTATGGATCGACATTTGATTATATTGTTGAGGAAATCCCTGTCTTATCATCTGGTTTAATTGATCTGCAGGCATATAAAGCAATGTTGTCTGATGATGTGTTATTGGTGTGCGTGATGGCCGTTAATAATGAAATAGGCACAATTCAAGACATTAACGTTTTAACAGAACTTGCTCATCAACACGGTGCATTATTTCATTGTGATGCTGCACAGGCGCCTGAGGCAATCGATATTGATGTTAAGGCGTGGGATGTTGATATGCTGAGCTTATCAGCACATAAAGTTTATGGTCCAAAGGGCGTTGG
>JBFIJJ010000262.1:0-2803 GCA_041600795.1 Methylophagaceae bacterium
CCTGCCAACTACCGTTATTAGTTTCTAAGTTGCTTTTGATTGTCGGGTTGTAATAACCAAAAACCGTCAACATTTGTGCTAATTCTGTTGTAGCCTGTTCGTTAAGTTGTTCAACTCGCCTTTGGGTCAAACGAGACGATGATTGTTGCCGAACAATACTCAATCCAGATAACAATGTATCCATTTGACCTTCGGGTGCACCATCTAATTGCACTGATATACGGATAGCTTGTTCTGCCTGCACCGTCATCACGACTAGCAATAACAAACACAATACAATCTGATTGGATACCCTACTAATTAACTTCAAAAACGGCTCTCTACGGGATAATATATTTAGTCATTAGTCTACCGCATCATGCTTAACATTAATGGGAAATGGTTCAGTCATACTGCCGGTATAAACAGAAAGATGAGGATATGGAATTTCGATACCTTCACGGTCAAAGGCGACTTTAATTTCTTCATAAATTGAATTACGCAATGCCAAATAGTTTTCTCGCTTTACCCACACTGAAAATTGCATATCAAGTGATGAATCACCAAAACCTTTAAAGACAAAGACGGGTTTGGGTTCGTCCAAACACAATGTATTGTTATCAGCAACCTCCTCCATGATTTTCCTGACTTTATTAATATCTTCTTTGTAGGCAACGCCTATCGCCAAATCAATACGTCTAATAGGAAAACGCGTCAAGGTTGTCACTTCAGTCTTAATCAACGTTTCATTTGGTATACGCACAAATAAATTATCGAAAGTACGTAATTTAACGGATAACAGGTCAATTGAGACAACTTCACCTGTGGTTGTACCAATGGTGATTAAATCACCGACCGAAAAAGGTCTTTCTGCCACTAAAAACAGGCCGCTGATGATATTTGATGCCGAGGTTTGAGAAGCAAAACCAATCGCTACCGATAAAATACCTGCCGCACCGATTAATACCCCTAAATCAAAGCCTATTTCTTTAAGGCCCATGATCAGAAAAATTACTAATACGATGTATTTAGCAATACGAGCCATCAATAGTTGTTGGTGGCGATCAAATTTATGGATTGACCATTTTCTTACCGCTCTTTGCGTAATTCCTGCTAAGACAAAGCCTAAGCCAAAGAAAATCACCGCTCGAAATGCTGCTCCTAAGGTCTCGGTGTTCAATATCGTCATTACATCATTCATAGTCGCATACCTAGGTTATGGTTTAACCGAATAAAGCTGATAGCGCTTTCGTAATCTTGCTCCTACCAATATCTTCTCGTGCTTTTGTGACCAAGGTGACATCGCTATCAGCAAGACCACAGCTCATTACATCATTAATCGTTAAAGACGCATTTTCATCTTGTTCACTTGTTAGAGTCATTCGACGTGTACAAAACTTGCCCTCTTTATCAACATAAAGCGCTAAATGCGGTACAGGAATACTCACTTTATCCAAGCTGAGAATTTGATCTGAATTATTCTTAACACTGACTTCTAAGGTTGCACGAGTGCCATGATTGATAGTTGGCTTTAGATCTAATTGCTCATTATTAGTCGATGCATAACAAATTATGCCGTGTCTGGTATCTGGACCAAACCAAGAATCTGAAATACGTACTGTCGGAATGTCAAGAATCGCGGTTTCCACACCATCCATATGCAACTGTAGCCACAGTGGTAATCCGACAAATAACGAAATTTGTTGTTTTGGAAACAAGGTCACCGTTACTTTGGGTTTACAGGTAATAGAACGGTCAGCCAAGGCTGGTTGAAGGATGACATGATCAGGTAAAGTATTAGAAACAAAACGTTGTTTATTTTCAAACTCGGTGGATTCATCACTTTCTTCAATATAACTAAGTTCCGCTTTAAAAACGGTTAAATCCTTAGATAACTGATACTGCACCAACCATTCATTATCCTTTGGCAGAATTTCAAGTTGTAAATCGCCACATAAAAGTTGCAAACATTTCTCTTGCTGAATATCAGTCGCTCCCCACCAAACGACTTTTTCTTGAGTGCTATCGTCTTTCATATTACATCCATTTCTTTGCAATCTTAGGCTTATTATTAACTAAATACACACAGTGGTATATGCTGACGGTTTCGAATTTTTACTCGTTACTATATCAATAGTGACGCTAAGGATGACCTTTGACAGACAACACTTTTATAGCCCCGGTACGCCACTGGCTAGAAACCTTCGTTATTGAATTAAATCTTTGCCCGTTTGCCAAACGCGAATTTATCAATAATCGCGTTCGCTTTCAGTTATCTAACGCAACTACCGAACAGCAATTAATTGACGATTTACACCATGAACTAGAGCGTTTGAACAATGATAGTTCAATAGAAACGACCTTATTGATTCATCCGCATGTGCTACAAGATTTCTATGACTATAATGACTTTTTGGACTTAGCTGATGCGCTGTTAGTTCAGATGCAGCTCGATGGCATCTATCAAATTGCCAGTTTTCATCCAGATTATCAATTTGCCGATACTGAATTTGATGATGTCGAAAACTATACCAACAGATCACCCTATCCACTATTACATCTGATTAGAGAAGACAGTTTGGCAGAGGCCGTTGCTCATTATCCTAATCCAGAACAAATACCGGAACGTAATATTGCCCTACTTAAACAATTAGGTACTGACAAAGTTGCAGCAGCGTTTCAAGCTCACTTTAAAGCAAATAAAGACGAGGAAAGTTAATGAAAGCTAGCGTCAAACAAATCTTAATTGCCGCCACAGCCAATGGCGAGATTACATCTTTATCACAGGCACAATTAGACGCAGCTAAAGGCATTGTTGGTGATC
>JBFIJJ010000263.1:0-2785 GCA_041600795.1 Methylophagaceae bacterium
ACTCGATTAACTGCACCGTTATTATCTTTAGATAAAGTTGCTGTTGGCTATAATGAAACACCGTTGATTTCTAATGTAAAAATGTCATTAGCACCCGGCGATCGGATAGGCTTATTGGGGCCCAATGGTGCCGGTAAATCAACCTTAATTAAATTGATTGCAGGTGTATTGCCACCTTTGCAGGGCAAACGCAAAGAAGCCAAAGATATTCGTGTTGCTTATTTTGCACAGCATCAATTGGAACAATTGACTATGGACGAAAGTCCATTACAGCATTTACAACGTCTAGATCGGCAGGCTAGTGAAAATGATTTACGTAAATTTATCGGTGGATTTGGTTTTCATGGTGATGATGCCTTAGCACCGGTTGCACCTTTTTCAGGCGGCGAAAAAGCCCGTTTGGTACTGGCCTTATTAGTCTATCAACGACCTGCATTATTACTGCTGGATGAACCTACCAACCACCTCGATCTAGAAATGCGTTTAGCCCTAACCATGGCATTGCAGGATTTTGAAGGGGCGTTGGTTGTAGTTTCACATGACCGTCATTTACTTCGCACGGTTGCTGATGATCTGTGGTTAGTATCCGATGGGCAGGCCAAACCGTTTGATGGTGATCTAGACGATTATCGACAATGGTTGGCAAATAAGGATAAAAAACCTGCGGAGCAAACATCGTCATCTAATCTAAATTCAAATACGAAAAAAGATGAACGACGTCAAGCTGCTGCTGCTCGTCAGAAACTTCAGCCTTTACGAAATACGGTAAAAAAAGCTGAGCAAAAAATGGAGCAATTACAGACTAAATTGACTGATGTTGAACATAAATTAGCTGATAACAGTCTGTATGAAGATAAAAAGAAAGATCAATTAAAAGCCTTGTTATTAGAACAAGCAACCTATAAATCAGACTTGGAACAAGCCGAATTAGACTGGTTTGAAGCAAGTGAACAATTAGAAGCGGCAGAAGCCGCTGAGGAATAAAACGTGGCGTTATTGTCATTAAAACAAATCACTGTCAGTTTTGGCGGTCCAAATTTATTAAATAAAGTCGATTTCCAACTTGATCGAGGTGAGCGAGTTTGTTTGGTTGGACGCAATGGTGCTGGTAAATCAACACTGATGAAACTGATCGCAGGTGAGATTAAAGAAGATTCAGGTGAAATTTTAGGTCAAGATCTAAAAATTGCTCGTCTTGAACAAGAAGTGCCAGCTGGAACCCATGGCACTGTGTTTGATGTGGTCGCCCAAGGCTTGGGCAATATTGCCCCGATATTAAGTGCCTATCATGAAGTGCTTCACCGTCTTGAAACAGATTATTCAGAAAAAGTTCTAGCCGAACTAGAAAAAGCACAACATAAATTAGAAGCCGTTGATGGCTGGTCTGTTGAGCTGCGTGTTGAAAGCGTGTTGTCGCGGTTGAGTTTGGATCCTGATGTTGATTTCTCAGGTTTATCTGGCGGAATGAAACGACGTGTTTTATTGGCACAGGCCTTGGTTAAAGATCCCGACATATTATTACTGGATGAACCGACCAATCACCTTGATATCGCCTCAATCACATGGTTAGAAGAATTTTTAAAAAGCTATGAAGGCACGGTGTTATTTATCACTCATGATCGAAGCTTCTTACAAGCTTTGGCAACGCGTATTGTCCAGCTTGATCGCGGAAATTTAGTTAGTTTCCCTGGTGATTATGCTAATTTCCTAGTGCGTCGTGAAGCCATGTTAGAAGAAGAAGCACAACAAAATGCCTTGTTTGATAAAAAGTTGGCACAAGAAGAAGTGTGGATCCGTCAAGGTATCAAGGCCAGAAGAACCCGTAATGAAGGCCGTGTTCGAGCTTTAGAGCAATTACGACGTGAACGAAGTGCACGGCGAGAAGTGCAGGGCAATGTCAAAATGAAATTGCAAGAAGCGGATCGCAGTGGCAAGTTGGTAGTTGAAGCTGAAGGCTTGGGTCAAAGCTACGATGGAAGAGTATTGTTCAAGGACTTTAGCACGGTTATTCAACGTGGCGATCGTATTGGTGTTATCGGGCCAAATGGCTGTGGTAAGAGTACTTTACTGTCGATTTTATTAGGACGAAAAGCACCTGAAACCGGTAGCGTAAGACTAGGTACTAAAATCGAAGTTGCCTATTTTGATCAATTGCGAAGTCAATTAGATGAAAATATGAGTGTGGTAGATAACGTCGGTCAGGGTAAAGACTATATTGAGATTAACGGTGCCAGCAAACATGTCATGGGTTATTTGCAAGATTTTCTGTTCTCACCTGAACGGGCACGCACCCCAATAAAATCACTATCTGGTGGCGAACGTAATCGCTTGTTATTAGCAAAATTGTTTACTCAACCTGCTAATTTATTGGTGATGGATGAACCGACTAATGATCTTGATGCTGAAACATTAGATCTACTCGAAGATTTATTGATGAACTATCAAGGGACATTATTACTTGTGAGCCATGATCGTACATTCTTAAATAATGTTGCAATGAGTACGATCGTATTTGATGACGATGGTCAGGTTCGTGAATATATCGGTGGCTATGACGACTGGCAACAACAACGGGCGCAAGATAAGAAAGCTGCTCAAGCACAGGCCAAAGTAGAAAATAAAGCGACTAAACCCCAACAAAAGTCAGCTAAAAAGAAATCAAATTTAACCTATCAGGAGCAATTAGATTTAGCGGCATATCCACAAAAGATCGAAGCATTAGAACAGCAACAAGCTGAATTAATGGCGTTGATTAACCAGCCTGAGTTTTATCAACAATCTCAGG
>JBFIJJ010000264.1:0-2752 GCA_041600795.1 Methylophagaceae bacterium
ATCGCCAGTCGGTATCCACCATGTCGATTTTCAAGATTTGGCCATAACACACCCGGTGTATCATGCAACACGATGCCGCCATCTAACTTAATGCGTTGTTGCATTTTGGTCACAGCGGGCTCATTGCCTGTTTTGGCAATTTGTCTACCCGCGAGTGTATTAATCAAGGTTGATTTACCAACATTGGGAATCCCCATAATCATGGCTTGAATATTTTTTACGCTACTTTCTTTGGCAGGTAACATTTTGCGACATAAATCCAATATATCGCGCATCCGTTCTGGTTGTTGTGTAGTCAAAGCAATCGTTTTGACATTTTTTTCTTGTTCTAAATAGTCTTGCCACTGCTGTGTCAGTTCAGGATCAGCCAAATCACTTTTACTCAATACTTTAATACATGGCTTGTCGCCACGTATTTCGGCCAGCATTGGATTTTCACTACTAAAAGGAATGCGGGCATCAATCACTTCGATGATCAGATCAACCTCTGGAATCATCTTTTTCATTTCTTTGCTGGCCTTGTGCATATGGCCAGGGTACCAATTGATCGCCATTATTGTTTCACCAAACTAACTAGGTTTTTATCGATATCAATCAAGCGTTTTTTATACAGTTTACCCAAGGCCTTTTTATAACTTGATTTACTGACACCAAATTGCTTAGTGATTGCTTCCGGCGAGCTTTTATCGGTTAAGGTTGTGCTGCCACCCTGCTGTTTGATGAAGGCTAAAATTTGCTCTGATAAGGCATCTAATGCTTCACGATTGACTAATTGCAGACACAAATCCAGCTTTTTATCGGCACGAATATGTTTGATATAACCTTGCAGTTGTTCGCCATATTTAATCGGTTTAAACACATCACTATTAAAAATAACGCCGGTAACAACACCGTCTACGATCGCTTTAAAACCTAAATCAGTCCGACCATAAATGATTAAATCAACTTTTTGCTGTTCTTTGAAATAAGGAGAACTATCAGGCAAAAACTTATCTATTTTTGTGCTGGCAGCAATACGAGATGACGCATCATCAATATAAAGGTATACAACATAAGACTTACCGACTTCTAATGGCTTTTGCTGCTCGCCGAATGGAACTAACAAGTCCTTGGGTAAGCCCCAATCCAAAAAGGCTCCTACTCGGTTAACCGCAACCACCTTAAGATAAGCACATTCACCTACCACTGCTTTGGGTATTTCAGTGGTCGCGATCGGTAAATCATCCGAATCAAGATAAATAAAGACCTCAAGTTGATCGCCAATACTGACATTGGCGGGTATGTAACGATTAGGCAACAAAATTTCGCCTAATTCGCCACCCTCTAGGTAGATGCCAAAATCTAACTTTTTGATTACTTTTAAGGTATTGAGTTTGCCAAGTTGTGCCATGAGGTTGCTCGATAATGATAATTGATAAGGGTGATTTTAACGTATTCATGATCACTCCATACTAATCATTGTTAAAACCAAATAATTTAAACAAAACTATTGTGGAAAATGCCCAAACAGACTCGGGTATAATTGCCAGCAATTAATCAAACGTAAAAGAGTATAAACATGCCTAAAGCTAGTGATTTAAAACGTGGAATGGTGGTTGAAGTTAATAATGCGCCCTATTCTGTCAGAGAAATTGAAGTGCGCAATCCATCTTCACGAGGCGCATCAACGTTATATAAAATTCGTTTTAACCACCTTAAAACTAAACAAAAACTGGATGAAACCTTAAAAGGTGATGACTTTTTAAAAGAAGTCGACAGTGAAAAGAAAATGTTGCAATTTTCCTATAAAGACGACGATGGCTACACTTTCATGAGTTTAGAAGATTATGAACAATACACCATCAGTGCTGATGATATTGAAGAAGAAAAACTCTATCTTGTTGAAGGCTTAGAAGGTGTTGTAGCAACCTTACTTGATGGTGTTATGGTAGCAATCGAATTACCCGCCGCTGTCGCTATGCAAATTACTGAAACAGCGCCGGGTATTAAAGGCGCATCCGCCACCGCCAGAACCAAACCAGCTAAATTTGCGACAGGCTTGGAGATTCAAGTTCCTGAGTATATCGAACCAGGCGATATTATTAAAATCAATACTGTTTCTGGCAAATTTATGTCGCGTGCATAAAACTAATTATATTTGATGCGATCAATTATTAAACATTACCTACTCCTGACAACGGGTTGGTTATTTGTCATATTAGGTGTGATTGGCGCTTTTGTACCTTTATTGCCTACAACTCCTTTTTTAATCGTAGCGCTAGGTTGTTTTGCAAACAGTTCGCCACGTTTTCACGGCATGTTATTAAACAATAAATGGGTTGGTCCGCCACTGGCACAATGGGAACGTAATCATACCATTCGTCGAGCAGTTAAATTTAAAGCGATGGCATTAATTATCACAACCTTTACAGTTTCAATACTTGTATTACATGGTCGAGTAGGCTTGCAGCTTATGCTAGTGTGTTTATGTTTGGTTTTGTTGGCGTTTGTATGGCGACTGAAAGAAGCTGAGGATAATTAACATGAATGTAGATGATGCGATTATTCAACGTCACTCTACCCGTGCGTTTCTTGATAAGAATGTCACCATTGAACAAATCTCGCATATTCTAAAAATAGCGAGTCACGCACCTTCTGGTGCAAACTCCCAACCTTGGCAAGTTGCAATCGTCAGTGGTGAAAGTAAAAAGCAATTGCAAGCGAAACTAGAGCTAGCATTTTCAACCGGTGTTAAACCCAATCCTGACTACCA
>JBFIJJ010000265.1:0-2711 GCA_041600795.1 Methylophagaceae bacterium
GCGCTGGCATGGCTAATAAGCCCTCACTGCCTGCTATTGAATTAGGTTGGACAGCAACCTTTAGGCCATAAGATCGAATTGTTTCAGCCGTACCGTCACCGACAGCAACTAACTGAACCTGTTCTGGAATAGACTCAGATAGACCATCAATAAACAATGACACAGCATTGCGACTCACAAAAATGAGCATGTCCTGCTGATCAAGATCAGCTGGCATCCACTGTTCAACAGGTATGCTGGCAATATCAATAACGGGGAAAACCAGTGCTTGACCGCCTTGTATTTTAATTGCCTCACATAAAGCCTGTGCCTGTTGCTCAGGACGTGTCACTAATATTTTCAGCCCATTAAGTGCAGCATTAGCCACCATAAACATCTGCCAAAATCGTATCAGCGCCTTGTGATAATAAATCTTCTGCAAGTTGAATACCTAACGCTTCGGCATCGTCAGCATTACCTCTGACTTCAGCATATAACATCTCAGTACCATCAGGGCGGCCCACCAATCCGCGCAACCACACCTCATCACCCTCTAATAATGCAAAACCACCGATGGGCACCTGACAGCCACCAGCTAAACGCTTGTTCATTGCGCGCTCCGCCTGTACAACTATCCATGTTTTGGCACAGTTTAAAGGTGCGATTAAGGCATTAATTTCATCATCATCAACGCGAGTTTCAATACCAACCGCTCCTTGGCCAATTGCGGGCAAGCTTTGTTCTGGTGTTAATGCTGAACGAATACGATTTTCAAAACCTAAGCGTTTCAATCCGGCAGCTGCCAATATAATCGCATCGTACTCACCAGCATCCAACTTGGCCAAACGCGTGTTGACATTGCCACGTAACGACACAATAGTCAGATCGGGACGGGTTGCACGAAGCTGACATTCACGTCGTAAACTTGAAGTACCGACTCTAGCACCCTGAGGAAGGTCATCAAGTGATGCATAGTTGTTTGATACAAAGGCATCACGAGGGTCTTCACGTTGACAAATTACCGGCAAATGCAGCCCTTCAGGAAACTCAACCGGCACATCTTTCATTGAGTGCACCGCAATATCAGCATCACCAGACAACATACCTTGTTCTAGCTCTTTAACAAACAAGCCCTTACCGCCAACTTTAGCCAAAGGCACATCCAAAATTTTGTCACCTTGTGTGCTCATCTTAACCAACTCAACCTGTAAGTTGGGATGGAGCGCAATCAGTGCATCTCGCACATATTCAGCCTGCCACAGTGCCAATGCACTTTTACGTGTCGCAATTTTTACTATTCTGTTGGTCATTTGTTTGTCTTTAAATTAAGTGAGATTGTGTATCATGTACACGATATACAATTGAATTCTAGCATTTCTAGCATGATTGCCGAATAACCGCGTTATAATTGCACTCTTTATTTGATTATTTAAGATCACAATCATGACATCACCTAACAAAAAATTGTCTTCTGCACGTTTGACTCAACCAACCAATGCCTTTGTTGAAGAATTCACGGCATCAGTCCAGTTTGATCAGCGCATGTATAAACAAGACATTGAAGGCTCAATCGCTCATGCCACCATGCTTGCCAGTGTTGATGTCTTAACCGATGACGAACGTGATCAGATCATTTCAGGATTAAAAACCATCGAAACTGAAATAGATAATGATCAATTTCAATGGTCGATCGCTCAAGAAGATGTGCACATGAACATTGAAGCACGTCTTATCAGCCTAATCGGCGAAGTCGGCAAAAAACTGCATACCGGCCGTTCTCGTAACGATCAAGTTGCAACAGATGTAAGGCTTTACTTACGCGATATGATAGAGCCAATAAAGTCTGAATTATTCAGACTGCAAGAATCATTACTGATGGTTGCTGAACGAGAAGCAGAAACCATTCTACCTGGTTTCACTCATTTACAAACGGCGCAACCTGTCACCTTCGGCCACCATATGATGGCGTGGTACGAAATGCTTGTGCGTGATGCTGAACGGTTAGAGGATTGTGCAAAACGCGTTAACTCTTTGCCATTGGGTGCAGCAGCATTAGCGGGAACAACCTTCCCTATTGATCGTGAATTAACCGCTAAATTACTCGGTTTTGATCGGATTTGTTTAAATTCTCTCGATGCCGTGAGTGATCGTGACTTTGCGATTGAATTTAATAGCTTTGCGTCAATTTTAATGATGCATCTTTCTCGTTTTTCAGAAGAACTCATTATCTGGTCTTCTGCCCAATTTGATTTCGTTGATTTGGGCGACGCCTTCTGCACCGGTTCATCTATCATGCCGCAAAAGAAAAACCCAGATGTACCCGAATTAATTCGCGGTAAAACCAGCCGGGTTTACGGCAATCTGTTTAACCTAATGACGTTAATGAAAAATCAGCCATTAGCCTACAACAAAGACAATCAGGAAGATAAAGAACCACTGTTTGACACGATCGATACATTATTAGGATCATTACGCGTTTATGCCGACATGATGGCGGCAATTACTGTCAAACCTGACAATATGCGAAATTCAGCATTGCGTGGTTATGCTACCGCCACCGATTTAGCTGATTATTTAGTTCGCAAAGGTGTCGCCTTCCGTGATGCGCATGAAGTTGTTGGTTTATCCGTTGCTTATGGCATCAAACATAACAAAGATTTGTCTGAACTTAGTCTTGAAGAGCTACGTTCATTTTCAGATCAAATCGACCAAGATGTATTTGATGTCTTAAC
>JBFIJJ010000266.1:0-2660 GCA_041600795.1 Methylophagaceae bacterium
ATGGTCTAAACCAGAAATGCTGTACTGAATATCTAACGTTTTTTTAGTTTTATTAAGTAATTTCAAGGTGTATTTATTTTGAATACCACCATCACTCATTTTGATGAATAATGGTTGTCTTTCGTGTACAACTTTAAATTCGGTAGGTGAGAAATGGGTAAAGCCATATGCAATGCCAGCAACGGAAAACAGCATAATGATGCTATAGACGATTACACGAGGACGCTTGAAGAAGGATAATCGTTTAACCCCTTTGTGTAGTTCCTTATACGACGCATAGCGAATCAAACCACGTGGTTGTTTGATCTTGTCCATAATGCTGTCACAGGCATCAATACATAAACCACAGGTAATACAGCCTTCTTGCTGGCCTTTTCTAATGTCGATCCCAGTTGGGCAAACGGCAACACATAAATTGCAATCAATACATGCCCCACTATTTGAATTAGCCTCTTTTGTGTATTTTGTTCTAGGCTCTCCCCGTTCGGCATCATAAGCAGGAAGTACCGTATCTTGGTCATACATAACACCCTGTAATCGTGCGTATGGGCATAACCAAAAGCAGACCTGTTCACGCATAAAACCTGCAAACCAATAGGTGAAGAAGGTAAATATACCCATGGCTATCCATACCGGTTTAGGTGCAGTTAAATCAAAGATTTGATCCCACAACTCAAATGCATCCATAAACCAAGCGGCAAACGAAATTCCTGTCAGTACTGAAATAGTTAGCCAAATAATGTGTTTAGATAGTTTTCTGAACACCTTATTAGCTGTCCAAGGCGCATTTTTAAATTTGTGTGCTTTTTGTGGTGTATTACCTTCTAATTTACCTTCAATAAAGCTAAACGCATCGGTCCATACAGTTTGAAAACAAAAATAACCACAAAATACGCGTCCAGCTACACCTGTCGCTGCGGCCAGTAAAATGGCTAAAAATAACAACGCCAATGCTAGTACCCAAATATCCTGCGGAAACAAGGTCATATCGAACAAATGGAATTGTTGTTTGGGAATATCTAACAGTACAGCCTGTTGATCATTCCAGCGTAAGTAAGGGCCTAAGAAGTAAACTAGCCATACCGACATAGTTAGATTTTTCAGGGAACGAAAACGCCCTTTTATACGTCTAGCAGTAATTTTTTCACTGCCTCCGGTGTGAACTTCCCACTCATAAAGTGCATCATAAAGTTCCACTTTTACTGGTATATCGACGAGTTTGGTCATCACAGCTTCTCCTGTGCTTCGTTATTTGGAATAAATTGAGGTTTTTAAACGATGGATTTTGAGCGCGTTCGACTTGTTGTTAACAAGTCAGATAGCAATAGCAATCCAGTTTCTAGTGAGTTGTAATCGGTCGCGACTCCGAGTGAAACTCTTACTGCTTGAATGCGGCTTCGTGCCATGACAAAGGCTGTGGACGGCACGACTGAAACACCACTTCTTTCGGCTTGTTCTGTAAAGTCAAGTGCGCGATGACCTTTAGCTAGTTTCAGCCATAAATGTGGTCCAGCTGAATGCGACCAAATATCATTTTTTGAAAATATTGATGAGACCATTTGCTGTCTTTTGATATTTTCAGCTTTGACTGCCGAAGTAATCTCTCCAATTCGTCCAGAACGTATCCAATACGATACAACTGCAGTCATCAATGGCGGTGCCATAATGTTACTGACACGCATTTCTTCAGCTAAAGCTAGTGCATCATCAGCATTTGGGCACACTACATAAGCAACCCGAAGGGCTGGCGATATACATTTAGAAAGCGTAGCTATATGCCACGTGTTTTCAGGTAATAAACTATAAAACGACGTAATGGGTTTATCTAGGAAACTATAGTACGGATCATCTTCGATAATAAATAAATCATACTGCTTTGCTGTTTGTGCGATCTCAACGCGACGTTGTTTAGGAATTGTCGTGGTTGTAGGGTTATCAATATTAGGAATAACATACAAGGCATCAATATGATGTTTTTTACATAATTGTTCTAAATGCTCAGGTATGATGCCATCCTGATCCATTTCTATACCATAGACATCAATAGCTAAATGGTCAGCAATTGAACGCAAACCAGGATAAGAAAAATCAGGTGCTGCGATCGTCCTAACACCTACTTTTTTTAAATGACTCAATATAGAAAACAAAGCGCTGTGTGCACCACTTGCTATCAAAACTAAATCAGAATCTAAATCACTAATTTTTCCTGATAACCAAGCCATCCCCGCTGCTCTATCATCAGGATTTCCTGCTGTTTCTTGATAGCTTAATTGTTTCAGTGGTTTTGAATAATTGTCATTTAGACTGCCAAGCGCTATCGCAATCTCTTGTTCTAACTTGTACGCAGATGGATTAGGCGGATTATTCATACTCAAATCCAGCTTCTTACCTTCTGTTAAACGCATTGAGTTGTAGTGGGTGAAGGCAGTTTGGGCGACAAAACAACCACTACCTGGCTGCGTTTCAACTAAGCCTCGTTTAGCTGCTTCATTAATAGCCCGAGTTACAGTCGTTAAATCAATATTCAGTACATCAGCAATATGTCGTTGTGCTGGTAACTTATCACCAGGTTTTAGTAATCGTTCTTTAATATCAGCTTCAATTGCTTCAACGATACCGACATATTTAACTCTTGAATTTGGCTGAATTCGTGGTGCCCA
>JBFIJJ010000267.1:0-2648 GCA_041600795.1 Methylophagaceae bacterium
CATATGGGCCAGGCGGTGAATATACAAGCTCAGTCGTGCGTCAACCATTACTCGGTAGAGTCTAGTTAGTTTTTCAATACTTGAACATTAGCATGGCTTGAGGAACTTTCTCATCTAAATTCCGAATGCCAAGAGTGATAGTTAATACCTGCGTAAAAAATATCAGTATGACCAAATAACTCACCCACAGTGAGTAACATTGTGACTGTAACCTCGCCTGTTGCATCAGCACTTTGCCAATTAAGATAGCTTTTAAATTCAAATTTCACGGTGCTAAGTCCATCATTTGATAATATATTTTCTTGTGCCAAAAAAATGATAGAAGCGTTACGAGTTAGATAAGTTTTATATTTTTTGAAAAGGAATTCATAGTGCATAGAGAACCATCTTTTGCTATTAGTCTTATGGAGAATCTGGTAACAGCAACATTCGTTTTAAATGCGGATGGCGAGGTGATTGTATGGAACCGTGCCTGTGAACGATTGACAGGTATCAATCACAAAGATGTTATTGGTACAAAAGAACATTGGCGCGCCTTTTATACTGAAAAGCGGATGTGTTTAGCTGATGCTTTATTACACGGTATTCCTGAGAATATGGAAGAATTGTATGAGTTTCATGCCGAACCATCGCGTGATGGCGCTGCATTTACTGCCCAAAATTGGTGTGTCATGCCACAACATGGTCGCCGCATGTATTTAACAATCGATACTGGCCCCGTTTTTGATAATCAAGGCAATGTGATTGCTGTTGTGGAAACATTACGTGACATGACCGACTTTAAAAACACACAAATCTCATTAGAGAAACTTGCATCAATAGATGCATTAACAGGGCTTGGCAATCGTCGTAGTCTTGATAGCCAGCTTCATCATGAATGGTATGATGCCAAGCGTCACAAACATGCTTTGTCAGTGATTATGATCGATGTTGATTATTTCAAACAATACAATGACAGCTATGGCCATCAGCAAGGTGATGATTGTTTAAAAAGCATAGCGGATGTAATTGAAACCTGTTTAAATCGCGGGACGGATCTTGCTTTTCGCTATGGTGGCGAAGAGTTTTCTGTATTATTACCAGATACGGATAGTAGTGGTGCCAAGCTTGTAGCAGAACGGATCCGACAAACGATAATACAACAACGTATTGAGCATCAATCTAGCATGATTGCTGATCATATCACTGTAAGTTGTGGTATCAGCCATCAATATCCTTCTTCTGGTTTAGAATTAGATGCCTTGATTAGTTCAGCGGATCAAGCGCTTTATGAGGCGAAAGCTCATGGTAGAAATTGCTGTATGACGTTGTAAGCTAGAAGAAGCTTATTATGCTTTAGCCAAATGCTTTTCTTTTTGAATTAACGCGTGTTTACGAGTCTGTCCCCAACGATAACCAGATATGTTGCCATCTGTTCTAACAACACGGTGACATGGAACTAGTATTGCGAGTTTATTTGCACCACAAGCATTAGCCACTGCTCGGATAGCCTTAGGTTTACCGATGCGTTGAGCCAACTCGCTATAGCTAATAGTGTTACCGATAGGAATTGTTTGTAAGGCCGTCCAAACCTGTTGTTGAAAAGCGGTTCCCTGCATATCAATATTAAATGAAAGCGAGCGAGTAGGCTCTTCAATCATCTTGATTACTTCTGCAACAATTTCAGCAAGACATGTTGTGTCATTGACCAGGTTTATGTTTGGATAGATTTGCTCAAGATTGTTCATAAGCTCTGTACTATTGTCACCCAAAAAAACAGCACAAATACCTTGTTCATTATGAGCAACTAAGACCGTACCTAAGGAACACAAACCAGTCATAAAATAAATCGTTTTAGTGTGATCGCTATTCATATAATTAACCTTGTCGATATTGCCGTATGAAACGAGACACTTTTTTCACCACTTTGAACAACTCTGCCGATTTATCATGGGATACCAGTATCATCTATTTCTGGTTTAATTGTAACCGCTAAAGTGGTGTTCATTATTGTCGTCGCTAATAATTTTTGAGAACACGAACCTTGTTTAAAGCATAACAATGGACTTGGTCTTAAAAATCTTTTTTATAATATAAGTGTTTGAAGATATTAAAATTAAAGACTAGAATTAAACTCTAAACTCATTAAGGAGAACGACTATGTCTATCGTCACCAGAGCATTCTTGACGATGCTGCTAGTCTCTAGCTTTACACTTGCTCAGGCAGCAGGATCGCCCCCTTTTAAAAAAGGCCAAGTCGCGGTTAAAGGTTCAACTTATGGCGTACAAGATTTAACGATTATTAAACATTTGCCATTATCAGATATTACTGTTTATCAAGTTGAAACAGGTAAAGAGTTAGGACAGGTACAACGTCTTCGTAAAAAAGGACTTAAAGCAGGACTCAACTTTATTGCTCAGGCCAGTTTGACTCCTAATGATCAGCTTTATGGCTACCAATGGCATATGAATACCATTCAAATGGAACAAGCATGGGATATAACCACTGGTGCAATAGCGGGTAGTCCGGTCATTGTTGCTGTTTTGGATACAGGTATTAAACGAGGTGGTCCAGATGGCATTAACGAATGCCCTAATGGTCGAGATATCGTTAATAATGATAGTGACCCTACTGATGGTAATGATCTCAGCCATGGCACTCATGTTGC
>JBFIJJ010000268.1:0-2624 GCA_041600795.1 Methylophagaceae bacterium
AAATTGTAGATATCGTTAATATTGGTATTGGTGGTTCAGATCTTGGCCCTGCAATGATTTGTGATGCATTAGAACCCTATGGTGTTGAAGGTGTTAATGTGCATTTTGTGTCAAATGTCGATGGTACAGATCTCAGTACAACCTTAGCTAAACTAAATCCAGAAACCACACTATTTATTGTGGCGTCAAAAACATTTACTACTCAAGAAACATTGACCAATGCTCAATCAGCCCGTACATGGTTCTTGAAAGCTGGACAACAACAAGATGTTGCCAAACATTTTGTTGCTGTATCAACGAATGCAGAAGCGGTCTCTGAGTTTGGTATTGATACCAAGAATATGTTTGAAATTTGGGATTGGGTAGGAGGCCGTTATTCACTATGGAGCGCGATCGGACTACCAATTGCACTTTATATAGGATTTGATAATTTTGCACGTATGCTTGATGGTGGTCATGAAATGGATAATCATTTCAGAAGCCAGCCATTAGATAAGAATATGCCAGTTATCATGGGCTTATTAGGTGTTTGGTATATCAATTTCTTTGGCGCTCAGACCCATGCTATCGTGCCTTATGACCATTCTTTATCGCGTTTTCCAAGCCATATGCAACAGTTGGATATGGAAAGTAACGGTAAAGTGACAAATCGTGAAGGCCAGCGCTTAAGTTACAAAACTGGCCCTGTTATTTGGGGTACACCTGGTACTAATGGTCAACATGCCTATTTTCAATTGATTCATCAAGGTACACAGTTAATACCTGTCGATTTTGTTTTACCTGTCAATAGTCACTATCCTGAATACGATCATCAGTCGATTTTATTGGCAAATGGTCTGGCACAATCTGAAGCATTAATGAAAGGAAAAAATGCTGAAGAAGTTAGAGCTGAACTTGTTAGTGAAGGTCTTGAAGGCAAAGAACTTGAAGCGTTATTACCGCATAAAGTGTTCCCAGGAAATCGTCCAAGTAACACATTGTTGTTCCCTAAACTCACACCTGAAATGTTGGGGCAACTAGTCGCATTGTATGAGCACAAAGTGTTTGTACAAGGTACGGTTTGGAATATTAATTCTTTTGACCAATGGGGCGTTGAGCTGGGTAAACAACTTGCTAAAGCAATCTTGCCTGATTTACAAAGCAATGATGAAATCTCAGTACACGATAGTTCAACGACTAATTTAATCAAAATGATTAGGGCCTTACGCAACTAGTCATTCCAATACATTCTCACAAAACTTGGGTAGTGATTTATCATCACTACCCAAGCCAAGTATATTGCTCATCCCCAAAAGGTTATGTAATGGCATTTAATGCCAAAGCATAGTTAAGCCGTTATACTCGTTTTTATTGTATTTAGTTTGCAGGGGATAATCATGGCTGATTCACAGAATAACTCATCACATAATTCCCATACTCTTAACGAGCAGGCTAATTACCTAGCACCACTTGAAGATATAAAAAACACACCGAAAAAAGCCATTTTCCCTACGGCCAATTATCCGTATAAAAAGAAGATGAAAAAGGCAAAATATAAGAAAGAAAAGAAATTACTCCAAATTGAGTTGGCGAAATTCCAACACTGGGTTAAAGAAACTGGTCAGCGCTATCTGATTATCTTTGAAGGGCGTGATGCTGCGGGTAAGGGTGGTGCAATCAAATGTTTTACTGAGCATTTAAACCCACGTGGTGCACCAGTAATTGCCTTAGATAAGCCAAATGATAGAGAACGTGGCCAATGGTATTTTCAGCGTTATATCGAACACCTGCCGACAAAAGGTGAGATAGTATTGTTGGATCGTTCTTGGTATAACCGTGCTGGTGTTGAACGGGTTATGGGCTTTTGTACACCACGAGAATATCTTGAATTTATGCGTCAAGCACCAGAAATGGAGCGAATGATTGGCCGTAGTGGCATTAAATTAATTAAATTCTGGTTCTCAATCAGTCGTAATGAGCAATATAGACGTTTATATGCGAGACAAACAGATCCACTTAAACAGTGGAAAATTAGTGAGATAGATCTTGCTTCACTTGATAAATGGGAAAACTATACTGAAGCCAAACAATCCATGTTTTTCTATACGGATACCAAAGATTCACCTTGGCGAGTGGTAAAGTCGGATTGTAAAAAACGTGCTCGTTTGAATGCGATCCGTCATGTATTAACTCTGGCAGATTACCCAAATAAAGATTATGAGGTTGCCTGTTCACCCGATCCATTAATCGTCGGATCTGCTGATACTATTTACGAAATCGGGGAGAAGCACTTAGCTGTTGCCCCTTATAATCTTGATGAAGAGAGCTAATCAATAGCACTAAATCCCTAGCCTTAGTTATTAAAGCTAGGGATAGCATTACTAGGCTTTTTGTAACACCATTCCTGATAATGGAGGCAGATCAATTTGTATAGAGTATGGTCGGTCTGACCATGGTGTTGACTCTGCTTCAACAGACATTTGTTTGCTGAAATTACTACCACGATAAAATTCAGAATCAGAATTCATAATAATTTTATAAGAGCAGCCTTCGGGAACCCCAATACGATAGTTTTGACGTGGAACCGGAGTGAAATTGAAAATACAAATCACATAATCATCTTCATTTTTTCTGATGTAACTCAA
>JBFIJJ010000269.1:0-2594 GCA_041600795.1 Methylophagaceae bacterium
ATAGGAAACACCTATTTTGATGATGAACATATTCTAAAAAGTTTGCCTTCCTTACAATCCGGTTCCGTTGTTAATACACGAGAATTGGCACGTGAACTGTCTTTAGCTAATAGACATCCAGTTCGTGAACATGTCGTTAATATAAAAAAAGGACTATTGCCCGATACCGTTGATGCTGAAATAAAAGTTAAGGATAGTCGACCTTATTTGGGATTTATCAATGTCAATAATATTGGCTCTTCTGAAACAGGGCGACTGCGTGTTACAGCGGGGGGGCAGCACACTAATTTATTTGGTTTTGATGATGTGTTTACAGCCAGTTATACCACATCGCAACTTCATCCAAACGATGTAAAACAATATGGTCTAAGTTATGCCATTCCTTTTTATGATTATGCAACCAGACTGACACTTTTTCATTCTCGCTCAGATGTCGATAGCGGCACGATTAATTCCTTAGATATCAGTGGGGCCGGTAAGTTTACTGGTTTTAATATTAATCATATTCTGTTGCCATTAGGTAATTATTCTCATGAATGGTCGATAGGTGTAGTCGACAAACTATTCGAAAATAACGCGTTGTTTTCAGGGATTAATTTAACCAGTGATGTGCGAAGTCGACCATTAACATTAGCCTATATTGGTCAGTATAAAACCCCAAAATATCAGCTAAAATTTTCAGGTTCTTTGAGCACTAATTTAGAATCAGGAAATAAAAATAATCAAGCAGAATATCAGGCTAATCGTAGCGGTTCAGATACCGATTGGCATCATTGGAATATAGATGGATACATCAATTATTTCTTAGAGGGTGATTGGTTATTAAGAGGCATTTTTGAAAGCCAACTGACATCCGACGCATTAATACCCGGTGAACAATTTGGTTTAGGAGGCATGAACTCAATACGCGGGTTTGAAGAGCGCTCAGTAACCGGTGACAGTGGCGTGCGCGTAAGTAGTGAATTATGGACTCCCGCTATTAAGTCTTTATATGGAGTACGATTATTAGCCTTTATTGATTACGGTTATATGGATCGTGAAAAAGTCCAAATTGGTGAGGAAAAAAGTGACAGTGTGGCAAGCATTGGTGTCGGTGCTCGTTGGAATTGGAAAGAAAATGTATCGTTATCACTAGACTACGGACATGTCATTAATGAAGCTGAACATTTACGTGGCACCACCGCCGATTCCGGTAACGCAAAAACACACTTTAATATGCTAATTAGGTTCTGATGATGTTAAAGCGCCTATTTATCTTGTTCATATTTACGTTAGTAATGCCCTTTAATGCATTTGCCGCATCAGAAATAGGTAAAACTGTTTTTGCCAGGGGGGTAACAACAGCTGAGACTGTTGATGGGGTAGTGAGAGTCATTGCCAATGATGCACCTGTCTATGAAGGTGAAACACTGACTACAGGTGAAAAAAGTTTTGTTGTGATTGAGTTTGTTGATGGCACCAGAATGAGTCTAAGACCGAATACTATTTTCCAACTTGAGAAATTCAGTAAAGAAAAAGAAGTGGCCGATGTGCACCTATTTACGGGTGGCTTACGTGCAAGTACTGGAGAAATAAGTAAACACAATCCTGACGGTTTTAAATTACATGCTAAAGATACTGTAACGGTGATTCGTGATGCTGAGTTTGATGTTCGTTTATGTGAAGAGGATTGTGATAAAGAAGCAAAGCAATATCAGGATCAAAAAGGTCAAGTGACCTTAGTTGTTGGTCGAGTTGCACAAGTCAAAGGTAGTTTAACGATTACAGATAAATCGAATGACACCCGTATAGCTGTGACTGGAGCCCCTTTATATGAGGGTGATGTTTTGCAATCGGGTGAAGATGCCTATGCTGTATTGGCGTTTCGCGATCATGGAAGAATAACTCTACAAGCTGAAACGACATTCAAAATAGATGCACTCAACTTTGATGCGACTAAACCTCACGATGGTGAGGCCTTTTTCGATTTAATCGAAGGTGGTCTAAGAGCCTTAACCGGCGCGATTGGTAAACAAGACAAAGAAGATTATAAGGTCAATACGCCCGTTGCTACTATCGGGATTAGAGGTACTGGATTTGATTTAATCTGTGTCGGTAACTGTGTTAAACCTGAAACAACAAAAACAAAGCAAACGGCAATACTGTCAATTGGCGATGGCTTATATGCCAGCGTATGGAAAGGTGCAATTGTCATAACAACGGAAAAAGGTCAGTTAATTTTGAACAAGGGTGGTGTGGTTATCGTACCTGACCGAGATTCAGATCCTAAACTATTACCGAATACACCTCCTTTCTTGGATAACAATCCTGCACCTCGACCAGATCTAGTTTCAGTCGATCATGATAATTTATTTGCAACATTTCCTATTAAACAATATCGATTAGGATTGTTTTTTGCGCTTTATCGAGGTCATTTGACGACGATGGATGAGGGTGAAAAAAGGTTAGACCTAGGGAGGGAAGAAGCCTCTAGTTTCGACGTCAATGCTGATGGCATATTAGTACGATTAGATCGTGTTCCAGATCTATTACGTGAGGATCCATACTTTAAAGCGATTGATGAGGACTTTTGGACAAAATACGACAATTTAGAT
>JBFIJJ010000270.1:0-2590 GCA_041600795.1 Methylophagaceae bacterium
GCTTAATTGGTGAAGATCCAAAGTTTATCAAAATCCATACTGAAAAGACTGCCGGTGCAACTCACTTACCTTTGCCATATGGTGAAGGTTTCACTGATGATGATTCGTTAACAGGATAAAGTGGCACAATTTTAAAATTCTATTGCTTTATCTAGTGATAGGCAGCAGATATAAGAAGAAATAATAAAAAGGTAGAGTATGAGCGTGGATAAGTTAGAACAGAATGAGTTGCTTCCGATAGATAATGAAACTGGTTATTTTAATGAATTTGGGCGTTGTGTTCCTGCGACCTCATTAATGTCATTAGCGCACAAAGAATCACGGCGTTATTTTCAAGTTAGCCAGCCTGAACTTGATTATCAAGCGATTTATGACCGATTGAATGATAATTTTGAGTTTAGTGATCAAATCTCGGTTGTTGATTTTCAAAAACGAGCACAAGCTATTTTAGACAAATTACAAAGCGATAGCGATTATAAAAATATTACTCACGGTGTAGCCGTCCCTTTCATTCTTCCAAAAGCAGAATATAGTGATATTGGCGATGCTCTCGAGAATATTTATCTACCTAGTGTCGACAAAGCTTTTCATAGCAAATTTCCAGACTATTCTTTTGTTACTCATCACACAGAAAGTTTAGAGGGGAACTTGGCTGTCGCCTCAGGTTCGAGGCATGAAGAACTGATAGCTGCAATGCAAAAACACAATGTTGTTGGGTGGTATTTTCCAACATTATTGGAATACTCGGTGCCAGCAGCAATCGAACAGGTTGGCTTATTACCAAAACAATTTCTATTGGCAGGCGGTTTTGATACGGCTGCAGCATTTATTGGGTCGCCAGACTTGCTGTTAAGAACAGATGGTTACCCACCTTTATTATGGCTTTCTGGTCTTGCGACAGAAAATCCTGATGCTGGTTATCACTTTGAAGCCTATGGTTACGGATTAACCTTTAATCGTAGAGCGCATTTGAATAAGGTTGCAGAATATTGGGCAAGTGGATTGGTTGTTATTGGTTGATTCACAAAAAGACGAAGTCTGAGAACCGATTTATCAAATTGAATTGAGCTTGAATTTAACATGGATAAATGAGTTATTGCATGATTCAGTTCAGGTATAGAGGAATATTTTGAATATTATTTTTGATTTAGACGGTACCTTGATTGATTCATCAGAAGGACTTTGTGCAAATAATCCTTCAGAAGTGGTTGAATCTATCAATAATCTAAAGTGAAAGTGGACATTGAATTTTAGTTAATGAGTGGCTTTAAGCAGCATATCGATCTTTAATGTTAGGAAGGATAAGATGAAAGCGATAAGCTTTTTTGAAAATGTACGTTCCCCTTATTATATTTTTAGCGGCAATTTCTCAAATAATGTTGCAGGAATCAGAGCGTTACATTATTTATGTCACGCTTTAAATGAATTGGGATGCGAAGCCTACATGATTGGCCCTTCTCAAGAAAATATAAACATTAGGGCACCCTTACTACAAGAACTGGATGTTGAACGACATTTACATGCCGGCATGATTCCAATTATGGTCTATCCGGAGGTGGTATCTGGTAATCCACTTGACATGCCATTTGTTGCTAGGTGGTTGTTAAATGCTCCTGGCCATATAGCCGGAGATACTGATTTTGAACAAACTGAATTATTGTTTGCATACTCTCAGGATTTTGTTCCTCCTAACCTATCAGCTCAGAATTTACGCATTCCGACAATTGATACATCAATATTTAATAACTTAAATAATGACTTTGATAATCGACGGCAAGGTGCATGTTATTACGCCCATAAGTATCTAAATAGTGGTGGAAAGTTAACAGAAGAAGTCAATGGGGCGAGAAGTCTCTGTCAAGATGTGGACTTAACACCTCATGAAATTGCTGACATATTACGGCGTTCGGAATACTTATACTGCTACGAGCCTTCTGCGATTATTACGGAGGCGTTATTGTGTGGTTGCATTGTCATAATGGTTGATACTCCATACCTTAATGCTGATGAGCACAGGGATATTACTGGTGATGGCATTGCCTTTGGCACGGATCCTAGTCGGATCCTACAAGCAAAGCAGACAATTCACCAATCAGCGGACAATTATCAAGTGCTAGTTGATTATTGTTGGGGGGATATAAAACTTTTCATTGAGCGCACTCAAACAGAATGTTTACAGCGGCAGTTGACATTGACACCGAATGAACATTGGATTGACCAAATATTAGAGTTAGTAGAGAGTTCATCTGGAAAGACTAATCTGAAATCAAAAAGCAACTTTAATATAAATAATAAACGTTGGTTAAAACAGCATAATCTCCTCGAGGGTAAAGTAGCGATCTTAGCTGAAAGAATGGTCAATAAATGGCATCATCACCCCAGCTTTCATTTAATGATGGTACTAAATGCAAATGAGATGGCTTTGTTATCGGACACTTTGGATTCATTAGAGCAGCAACTCTATAATGCATGGGGACTGACCATCTTTAGTGTTTTGCCACAACCTGACATATTTGAACAAACACCAGAAAATATTGAATGGATTCAGATTCAAGATAATTTGAATGAGGAAATTGATAAGGCTGTTCAA
>JBFIJJ010000271.1:0-2584 GCA_041600795.1 Methylophagaceae bacterium
GCATGTAAGTGATAGAAATGAACGACATGGTCATGGACTTGTAATGTTTTAGCCATAATTTCGCGAATCAAAAATGCGTTATATGGAATTTTAATATTAAGTGCATCTTCAACAGCACGCACAGATGTTAGAGCATGACAGCCGGTACATACGCCACAAATACGCTCAACAAATGCCCAAGCATCACGAGGATCACGATTTTTCAAAATTACTTCTAGACCACGCCACATCGTGCCAGTGGAAACGGCATTACGAATAATGTTGTTTTCATCAATATTGACTTCACAACGCATATGACCTTCAATTCGTGTGACCGGGTCAATAACTACACGTTGACCTGAATTGTCGAGGCTAAAGCCATTTGGAGTTTGAATTATGCTCATTACTTAGTGTCCCCTTTGTTTTGTGCTCGTTTAATAGCTGATACCCCTGCATGAGCAGCAATAGCTGTACCTACAACAGCTGCAGCTGTTCCTCCGACTTTGTCGGCATTACCTTCAATACCAAATTGGTGTATATCCGTGAGACGGGCATACCAGGAACCTTTGTCCCAGAAGCCATCTTCAGAGCAGCCAATACAGCCATGACCCGCTTGGATTGGAAAAGATGTTCCTTCATTCCAACGGATAGTTGAACAAGCGTTATAGGTTGTTGGGCCTTTACAGCCGACTTTATAGAGGCAATAACCTTTACGAGCGCCTTCGTCATCAAACTTCTCAACAAATTGTCCTGCATCAAAATGAGGACGGCGATAACATTTGTCATGAATTCGTTGACTGTAGAACATTTTGGGACGACCTTGACGGTCAAGTTCAGGAAATTTTTCAAACGTAAGAATATAAGTAATTACTGCAGTCATTACCTCAGCAATTGGCGGACAACCAGGTACTTTAATAATAGGTTTATCATGAATAACCTTATGTACGGGAACCGCTTTGGTTGGATTAGGATAGGCGGCTTGAACGCAGCCATATGAGGCGCATGATCCCCAAGATATAATGGCTTTACAATGTTCTGCCACGTGTTTTAATTGCTCTGTAAAAGGTTTGCCGCCAATAATCATCGACATACCTTCTTGATTTAATGGTGGGTTGCCTTCCACTGCTAAAATAAAATTCCCATCATACTTAGCAATTGTTTCTTCGATGATTGCTTCGGCTTGGGTGCCTGCTGCTGCCATAATTGTATCGTCATAATCCAACGACACCATAGATAAAACGACATCCTTTGCAAGAGGATGGGCTGAACGAATAAAAGATTCGGAGCAACACGTACACTCCAAACCATGTAACCAAATTATTGGGATACGAGGTTTAGTCTCCATAGCATGTGCAATTTTGCCAGCAAACTCAGGACCCAAGCCCAAGGCTGCAGCTGTTAGGCTACAGTATTTCAAAAAGCTCCGACGAGAGATTCCTTGTCGACGCATTACTTCATAAAATGTCTCAATCATAATTTCTCTTCCACCTTTGTTATTGATTTTTACCCATTCTTCTTATCATTAGAGTTTTGAAGTAATTTCAATCTAACGGTGTTCTATTGAGCAATACATATGCCATGATTGTAAGATATTGATATATATTATTATTTTGTGTTTTTGGTGCTTTTTAGAGTCGTATTTTAGAGAGGTCGCTTTACATTTTAACGGGTTTTGGTGGATAGTTTGTTTCCGATATGGTTCGGGTTTATTTTAGTGGATACAAATATTTTACGACTAATCATTTCTACTGTTTTATTTCATTATTTAGTGAGTTTAGGGTGTAACTAGCTATTTATAAATAACATATGTGTAATGTTTACACTTTAGCGGAGTACGTTTATTTATATGATAGTGGTTATTTAATATGTGTAAAAATAAAATAATGTAATAATAAGTTTCACTTTTTGATTAAAGTGTAATAATATCTCTCAAAAGCTTTGTGTTTTCAATCATTGAGGCTAGTTGTATGAGTGAGAAACGTGTTTTACTACTCGGTATTGGTAACGTGCTGTGGGCGGACGAAGGTTTTGGAGTTCGCTGTATTGAAGAAATACATCGCCGCTATAGTTTTCCAGAATCAGTCACGTTGATGGACGGTGGTACACAGGGTATTTATTTAGTTCAACATGTTCAATCAGCAGACATATTAGTCGTATTTGATGCTATTGATTACCACCTTGAAGGCGGAGAGCTATTGTTAATTGAAGACGATGATGTCCCTAATTTCATGGGGGCAAAAAAAATGAGTCTTCACCAAACTGGCTTCCAAGAAGTCTTATCCACATCAAAATTGCTTGGTGATTATCCTGAAAAAATTCTACTTGTAGGCGTCCAGCCCGTTGAATTAGAGGATTTTGGAGGCAGTCTTCGACCTGCTGTAAAAGCTCAAATAAATCCTGCAATTACCATAGTTGTTGACTATCTAGAGAAGTTAGGTATTTCTGTACATGAACGTAAAGAACCTCTACCTGAGGTTGAGTTGTTATCACCTTCAGAATTAGCATTAGAACAATATGAAGCAGGTAGGCCATCAGAGCGTGAAGCCTGCCGATTGGGTGATGAACGTGTTTTACTCGATAAAAAAGTTAAGTTCGATCCGAAACC
>JBFIJJ010000272.1:0-2561 GCA_041600795.1 Methylophagaceae bacterium
CTAACAGACATATTATTACAATTTATGATGCTCGTTATCCTGAGCTGCTAAAACAAATATCAGATCCACCGAGTATTTTGTTTGTAGAGGGTGATGCAGATGTACTATCTCAATGGCAGTTGGCTGTTGTAGGAAGTCGCAATCCATCGGCATCAGGGCGTGATACTGCCTATGAGTTTTCTCGTTATCTTGCTCAAGGTGATGTTATGATTACCAGCGGCTTGGCGGCTGGTATCGATGCTGCAGCCCATCAAGGTGCTTTATCTGTAGGGGGTAAAACACTCGCTGTTATCGGTACAGGTTTAGATATTGTCTATCCTGCTAAACATAAAGCATTGGCAAATGATATTGTTGTAGATGGCGCTATCGTGTCCGAGTTTCCGTTAGGCACCACGCCGAGGGCTGAAAATTTTCCTCGACGAAACCGACTTATTAGCGGTTTATCATTAGGTACATTAGTGGTTGAGGCAGCTTTACAAAGTGGTTCTCTAATTACAGCCAGAATGGCTTTAGAGCAAGGACGAGAAGTTTTTGCGATACCCGGATCAATCCATAATCCTCTTGTTCGGGGATGTCATAAATTGATTCGTGAAGGTGCAAAGTTAGTCGAAACTGCTTCGGATATTATTGAGGAGCTTGGTGCGCTAGCTGAATTAACAGCAACCGCTATCGAACCACACGTTACAGATCAAAATCAACAGCAAGAGATTGATGCTGATTATGTGCAATTGTTTGAATATTTAGGTTTCGATCCTATTGCAATAGATGTACTTATTGCAAAATGTGAATTGACTGCTGAAGCTGTTTCCTCCATGCTGTTATTACTAGAGTTACAAGGTCGAGTAGAATCGTTACCTGGTGGACGCTACGTTCGAACGAGCACCTAAATAAGGTCGTAGAGGATTGTAATGAAAGAAAATGTATTCGATGTATTGTTATATCTATTTGAGAACTACATCGACACTGAAGACACAAATAAACCTGACAAAGACACCTTAGAAAGCGAGCTTGAACGTGTTGGTTTCCCTGAATTAGAAATAAATAAAGCATTTGATTGGTTAGAAAGTATGACTGTAGTCGCTGATGAAGAATCAGCCGAACCGTTTGAACTATCAATGCGCTTTTATGCCGAAGCTGAGTTAGAGCGTTTGGATGTGGCATGTCGAGGTTATTTGCTATTTTTAGAGCAAGTAGGCGTCCTTGATAATGATACGCGTGAGATAGTGATTGAACGTGTGATGGCACTTGATACCGACGAGATTGATCTTGAACAACTGAAATGGGTTGTATTGATGGTGTTATTTTATCAACCAGGCCGTGAAGTTGCATACGCTTGGATGGAAGATCTTGTGTTTGAAGATCTGGAAGCCGTTATTCATTAACAATTAGTTATTTACTGAAAATACTTTAATACTATCTCCGAAAAAGGGGAGGTGTAGAGTACTGCTACCTGTTTAGGTATGGGAAAATATGGGCAAGAAATTAGTCATTGTAGAGTCGCCAGCTAAGGCCAAAACAATAAAGAAATATCTCGGTAACGATGTAGAAGTCTTAGCATCATATGGGCATGTACGTGACTTATTACCGAAAGAAGGTGCTGTTGATCCTGCCAATGATTTTGCAATGAAATATCAAATCATTGATAGAAACAGCAAGCATGTTGATGCGATTGCAAAAGCGATGAAAAAAGCCGACACACTCTATCTCGCAACCGATCCGGATCGCGAGGGAGAGGCGATTTCATGGCACTTATTTGAACTCTTAAAAAAACGTGGTGTACTTAAAGATAAAGAAACACATCGTGTTGTTTTTCATGAAATTACTAAACAAGCAGTCAATGACGCAGTAGCACATCCTCGTGAGTTATCGATGGATATGGTTAATGCCCAACAAGCGCGTCGAGCTTTAGATTATTTGGTTGGATTCACATTATCACCGCTGTTATGGAAAAAAATTCGTCGAGGCTTATCAGCTGGTCGCGTTCAAAGTCCAGCTCTCCGGATGATTGTTGAACGTGAATTAGAGATTGAAGCGTTTGTTCCCCAAGAATATTGGTCTATCGAAGCCGATCTAGCGTTAAAACAAGAAAAGTTTGATGCAAAACTAACACATTATAAAAACGAAAAATTGGCACAATTTACCGTTAATAATGCGGAACAATCAGCAGATGTGGTGGCAAATCTAACAAAAGCCGCTGACGGTAAATTATTAGTAACAAAAGTTGATAAAAAACAACGTAAACGTAATCCAGCTGCGCCATTTACCACATCAACATTGCAACAAGAAGCATCACGAAAATTAGGCTTTGGTGCTCAGCGTACCATGAGTGTTGCTCAACAGTTATATGAAGGTACAGATACCGGCGAAGGCGCGGTAGGTTTGATTACCTATATGCGTACCGACTCGGTTACGCTGGCGGCTGAAGCTGTTGAAGAGTTACGCAGTTATATTGTTGAAAAATATGGTCAAAAAGCATTGCCATCTAAACCTCAACAATACAAAACAAAATCTAAAAATGCACAAGAGGCACATGAGGCCGTTCGACCTACATCGGTATTAAG
>JBFIJJ010000273.1:0-2555 GCA_041600795.1 Methylophagaceae bacterium
AATAATCTTGCCGGCGACGCGTTAAAAGGACTCTACCAACGTATCCAACAAGGTGATTTTCTCAGTGGCACGGGCTCAAAAAATACAGCTGATATTGTTGATGATTATATTAAACGTGTTGTCGGAGACGTTAGATTAGCGCGATCCATAAAAGTTGTTGTTGATGCTGGAAATGGCGTCGCAGGTCTTATTGCTCCTAGACTATTACAAGAGCTAGGTTGTGATGTGATAGAGCTGAACTGCGATGTTGATGGTACTTTCCCTAGTCACCATCCCAACCCCTCACAGCCAGAAAATTTACACGACTTAATCCAAGCTGTCGCTCAATATGATGCGGAATTAGGCATTGCATTTGATGGTGACGGTGATCGCCTTGGTGTTGTGGATGCAAAAGGTAATGCCATTTGGCCTGACCGTCTAATGATTATGTTTGCTCAAGATGTGTTATCACGACAACCTGGCGCAACGATTATCTATGATGTTAAAAGCTCAAATAGTTTGGCTGATAGTATTGCACGATCTGGTGGTGAAGCCGTGATGTCACCTTCAGGCCATTCTATTATCAAAAATAAAATGCGAGAAATAGATGCACAATTAGCCGGTGAAATGAGTGGTCATATTTTCTTTAAAGAGCGTTGGTTTGGTTTTGATGATGGTTTATATGCGGCAGCTAGATTGTTAGAATTGTTGGCAAGTGATCCGTTGGAACGCACGCCTACAGAAGTCTTTGCGGCAATACCAAATTATGAAAATACGCCTGAAATATTGATTGAGATGGGTGAAGGTGAGAACCATATTTTTATAGAGCATCTAGCTGCTGAAGCACAATTCACAGGCGCTCAAGTAACATTGATCGATGGCATTAGAGCAGAATATTCTCATGGTTGGGGTTTGGTGAGGGCATCAAATACCGTGCCTAGCATTAGTCTGCGTTTTGAAGCTGACACAGTTGAAAACCTACATTACATTCAGCAGCAATTTAAACAACAAATGTTACAAGTTAAACCAACGCTGACATTGAATTTTTAATTTAAAGAACTAGCATGACATTAAATACACAACGTTCGACACAAATAGCACAAGTACTAACGGAAGCACTGCCGTATATACAACGATTCAAGGATAAAACCTTGGTTATCAAATACGGTGGCAATGCTATGGTTGATGAAGCATTAAAAAATAGCTTTGCTCGAGATGTGGTTTTACTAAAAGCGGTAGGGATTAATCCTGTCATTATTCATGGTGGCGGCCCTCAAATTGGTGACTTGTTAAAACGAATTGGTAAAGAGAGCGAATTTATCAATGGTATGCGCGTTACCGACAATGAAACCATGGATGTTGTTGAAATGGTATTGGGTGGTCAAGTTAACAAAAGCATTGTTAATTTAATCAATAGTCATGGCGGACGTGCTGTCGGATTAACAGGTAAAGATGGTAGTTTGATTATTGCTGAAAAATTACAAGTAGCGGCAAACAATAATGACCCAGCCATCAATGTATCTGAACTGATTGATCTTGGGCATGTTGGTAAAGTTAAAAGCATTGATACCAGTGTGATTGATATGCTTATTCACAGTGACTTTATTCCTGTCATCGCGCCGATTGGTGTTGGTGAAAATGGTCAGTCTTACAATATAAATGCCGACTTAGTCGCAGGAAAAATTGCAGAAGTTCTGCAAGCAGAAAAACTCATTTTATTGACCAATACCGCTGGATTATTAGATGCTGAAGGTAAGTTGCTAACGGGTCTAAATGCAAAACAAGTTAATAAGCTAATAGATGATGGCGTGATTTATGGTGGCATGTTGCCTAAAATCGGTTGTGCTCTTGATGCTGTTCAAGCTGGTGTAACAACAGCACATATTATTGACGGACGTGTTCAACACGCAGTATTACTAGAAATGTTTACCGATGAAGGTGTGGGTACCTTGATCCGTGGAGGATGGCAATGAGTGACCAAGAAAAACAATCGCGTTCTGAAGTAAAAAGTTCGCGTAGGCAGGCAATTTTAGAAGCATTAGCCCATGAATTAGAGCAGCATCCTGGTGAACGAATCACAACGGCACAGTTAGCTAAAGGCTTAGGTGTTTCTGAAGCTGCGTTATATCGCCACTTCCCTAGTAAAGCACGTATGTTTGAAGGTTTGATTGAGTTTGCTGAAGAAACGATATTTGGATTAATCACGCGGATATTAGAGGATGATAAAAATGCTGTATCGCGCTGTGAAAAAATTAGTACATTGATGTTAGGCTTTAGTGCTAAGAATCCCGGAATTAGCAGCATCTTAGTTGGTACAGCCTTGACTGGAGAGACAGAGCGACTACGCCAGCGAGTCAATCAATTTTTTGAACGATTAGAAACACAATTTCGTCAAATTTTGCGTGAAAGAGAGCTGACATTAACACAAGCGGGTGGACGTCCTGTAAATGAAACTGCTAATTTACTCTTGACTGTAATAGAAGGTCATGTGCAACAATACGTACGTACAGGTTATCGCCAATCGCCGTTAACTGGCTGGGATCAGCAGTGGCAATTATTAGCTACCGTTCTAAAGG
>JBFIJJ010000274.1:0-2540 GCA_041600795.1 Methylophagaceae bacterium
CATGGTAGGTTGTCCTTAAAGTTATTGGATAACGGATAAATCTTATCCCTGACTGAGTAAACTACGCAAATCGATAATAGCTGCATTGGCGCGTGAGATATAAGATGCCATGACTAATGAATGATTGGCAAGCAGACCAAAACCACTGCCATTCAATATGATTGGGCTCCAAACGCTTTCCTGACTTGCTTCTAATTCACGAATGATTTGACGCAAACTGATTAACGCATTTTTCTTTTGAAGTATGTCTGCAAAGTCATGTTCGACTGCTTTTAATAAGTGGATAAGTGCCCATGCGGAACCGCGCGTTTCATAAAATACATCATCAATCTGTGTCCATGGTGTTTTGGTGGTGACTTCTGCAGGCGTTGGTGTTGATTGATTAGCATTGGGATCGCCAGCTAAATCGGTATTAACACGAATTTGACCAACACTTGCACTCAGGCGTTGCGATAAGCTTCCTAAACGTTTCTCAACAATGGCAAGCCATGCGGCAAGGTTATCGGCACGTGCGTAGAATTGAGCATCGTCTTTTTCTGGATTACTAAGACGCGCTAAATAGGATTCTAAAGCGTCCACACCTTTTTGATATTCACGTTCGGTTGGTGGAAATAACCAGGATTCAGAATTGAAGTTAAATTGTGGTTCGGCCACTGATAAGTCGGGATCTTCTAAAGATTGTGATTGTGAACGACTAATGTCATTGCGCAAAGAACGAGAAAAATCACGAATTTGTACTAAAACGCCGAACTCCCAGTTAGGAACATTGTCCATCCATATCGACGGAGGCATGACATCATTACTGAGATAGCCTCCTGGCTTATGTAATAAGGCATTGGTTAAGGTAATTAAGGTGGCAGTTGACGTGTAGCCAGTGACAATGTTTTGTTGTCTTGCGTTGGCCATTTCATTAGCGACTTCAAATGGATTGAAATCATTTGGAGTGCGATCCCACCAGAACATTATCACTAACAACATCATGATAATGATGGCTATAACGGAACTTATGACTTTAAATGCTTGATTACGATTTTTGGCGATAGTGATGAAATCGACAATTGACCAATAAGCATTTTTTAGGCGTTGAACGAGTGATGTTGAATCCATATATGACATTACCTTGGATTAAGACTATTGCTTGATAGACTAAGCTGTTGTGCTAATGAAAACAAGAATAATACTGGCTTTGACTAAATCAAACTTGACTTGTTGCGCTTAAGGTCAGAATAATGTGCGGTTTGCAAAAAAGATTATAGAGCGGGGGACGCTTTTGCTATGACATTGAGAATCGAGATCGATGATCTCGCCAAACATTTTGGTGAAATTAAAGCTGTAGATGGTGTGTCATTTTCAGTAAGGAAGGGTGAGGTATTAGGTTTTCTTGGACCAAATGGTGCAGGGAAATCAACCACGATGAAAATGATTACGGGCTTCTTGACGCCAACACGAGGCACAGTAAGAGTCTGTGGTCATGATGTTTTGACTGATCCTATTTCAGTTAAAGCCAGCCTAGGTTATTTACCCGAAGGTGCGCCAGCTTATGCTGATATGACGCCTGATAGCTTTTTACGTTTTATTGCGGATATTCGTGGCTTATCAGGTGCAGATAAAAAACGAGCTGTCGCTTCTGCGGCAGAACGGGCACGTATTAAAAACGTCATGTTTCAACCCATTGAAACCTTATCTAAAGGTTATAAACGTCGTGTCGGCTTAGCCCAATCAATTTTGCATAATCCGCCCGTATTGATTTTGGATGAACCAACAGATGGTTTGGATCCTAATCAAAAACATGAAGTGCGAACATTGATCAATGAAATGGCTGACGATAAAGCCATTATTATTTCGACCCATATCTTGGAAGAAGTAAATGCCTTATGTACACGCAATGTTGTGATTGCTAATGGCAAGGTACGGTTTGATGGTACACCACATGAACTTGAATCAATGTCACGTTATCACAATGCAGTCTGCGTGCAAGTTGCTAATGTTGAAGCAAATGATGCGATGCAATTTCTAAATGCATTAGATTTTGTTGCTGAAATAGAAACCTTGACCTCAAATAGAGGTTTTAGAGTCTATCCAACAGATGGCAAACAAATAACAGCTGAACTATCACAAGTGATTCGTGACCACGGTTGGCAAGTTGATTCGCTCTATGCTGAAAATGGTCGACTTGATGAGGTGTTCCGCAGCATCACACTTAATAGCGCTCAAGGTGAAGTCTAAATGAACATGATGAATATTTGGTTTATTATGAAACGAGAGCTAAATGGTTATTTTGCAACGCCTGTAGCTTATGTTTTTATTATTATTTTCTTGTTACTGACAGGTTTCTCAACCTTTTATGTTGGTAATTTCTTTGAACGTGGTGAAGCCGATCTTTATCCCTTCTTCTCAATCCACCCATGGTTATATATTTTGCTGATCCCTGCTATTTCAATGCGTTTGTGGTCTGAGGAACGTAAAAATGGTTCGATTGAATTATTAATGACCTTGCCTGTTTCTGTGCAAGAAGCGGTATTAGGTAAGTTCTTGGCAGC
>JBFIJJ010000275.1:0-2525 GCA_041600795.1 Methylophagaceae bacterium
GCTGCACTAATTCCATTTTGAGTGAAAGTATAACTAGGGCAGGTCGTGTCACCTGCTTGGGCTTCTGTAGATATAGGCGTTGCTGTTGCAGTAAAAGTTGTTGATGTGGCAGCCGTAACCGTTATTGTATAGTAACCATCTGGCGATGTAGTTTCTGCTGGCAGACTAGCCATTGTCGTTGTATAGGTTGGGTTGTTTGCTCGAAATTTCTCTTGAACTAATTGTAGTGCTAAAAGTGCATTTTTGGCATCTGCACGACGAGCACGGGTCATATAATCGCTATAAGCAGGTATAGCTATTGCTGCAATAATTGCTATGATTGCAACCACAATCATTAATTCTAATAAGGTGAAACCACGGTTCGATTTAAAAGTCATTGTTTTGCACCCACTTTAAGAGATTAGATAAAAAGATAGACTAAATAGTATAGCCAGTCACTTAATAAATGTGTTTAATTTCACATTTAAGTTATAAAAACTCGTGATTTTACTTATGAAGGTCTATTATATAGATGTAGAAAAATCATTAAAAACTAGGATAGAGAATACATGGTATATCAAAGACATACTGGATTTACCTTAATGGAGTTAATGATAACACTCGCCGTGTTAGCAATCCTTGTTGCCATAGCTGCGCCTTCAATGTCCGGCATTCTTGAAAGAAGAAAAGTACATGGTGCGGGTGAAAAGCTTTTTGCCGACTTGATGTATGCCAAAACAGAAGCAATCAAGAGAAACCAAACTATTACGGTTTCTTTCACTGGAAATGGTGATACATGGTGTTATGGCATAGCGACCAGTGCATGTGATTGTACTGCATCAAACTGTACGATTGATGGCGTCCTTAATGTTACGGATCAGGATGACTTTCCTGGTGTTAGTGTTTTGCCTGGGTCGAGTCTAGATGGCTCTACAACTTCCTTTACACCGCTTAGAGGAACAGCGAGTAGTGGTAACCTTCAGTTTAGCGTTTCAACGGGAGCTGAGTTAGGTGTTGTAGTATCAAGTTTTGGTAGGGTTCGAATGTGTTCTACCGATTTTAATTTCGATGCGTGTCCGTAAGACTTTAAGGTGTTTAGTATGAACAAAAGCCAGCAGGGATTGACCTTGATTGAAATGATGATTGCTATGGTCATTGGCTTATTGATTGTGGGTACTGTCATTACGATATTCATTACTAATGTTAGGTCAAATCGCGATAATGTTGCAATGATTCGACTTAATCAAGAATTAAGAGGTGTGATGACATTTGTTTCGGATGAATTAAAAAGAGGTGGTTACTCAAATGATTCGGAAGAAGATGCCTTTATTGATGAGTTTGCAGTTATTGGTGGCAGTTGTGTTCGCTATTCCTATGACGAAAATAGTGATGGTGTTTTAAATACGACAGGAACTGACAAGGAGCATTTTGGTTTTAGGTTAAATGCAAATGTCATTGAGTGGAGTAGAGATAACTCTGCCGGCGCATGTGATAGCACCTCATGGCAAGGCATTACTGAGGATGATATTGCTGATATTACAGATTTCACCATTACTAGTAGCGACATACCCACAATTGATGGGACTGTAAACATTAAGCAGTTAACAATTTCAATCACCGGTGAGACATCATTAAGTGGCGGTACGACTGCGTCACGAACAATATCTGAAGTGATTCGATTGAGAAACGAAGATGAAATTTGAGGCATGGATATGAATTACTCAATACAGAACAATTTCAAAAACAAACAAGCTGGTGCTGCTGCTTTGTTGGTTACAGTTATATTGCTTGTAGGTATTACTCTTATTTCGTTATTCGCAACTAAAGTGGGCGTATTGGATCAGAAAATATCTGGTAATGAATATCGTCATAAAGAGGCATTTGCAAATGCAGAAGCAGGCCTTGAGCAGGCGGCATCTTTTTTACAAGCAAATTCTGAGTTACAAGACAGCACTGCATCTGGCTGGTCTTCCTGCAGTGGTTTAACATCCGTTTTTCCTTGTGATATCACAGGAGCAGAATTTGTATATGCGACAGTTGCTGCCAGTACTATTACTTCTTCTGTTCAAAATCTTTCTGCATCAGCCTTACCGAACAGTCAAAGTTATTTAGTTAAGAAGGGTGAGAACACAATTGCAGTAGGTGTTGGTACCACAGCTGATAGTACAGGTTCAGCTACTGCGATGATTGAATTTTCTGAAGTAAGCTTACTAACTCCAGGTGCAGTCCCTCCTTTAATGGCTCCTCAGATAGATTTAAGTGGTAACTTTACAATTGTACCGAACCCTAATGGCGGCGGTCCGGGCGTACCTTTATCTGCATGGGCAGCAAGTACTGTAACCGCATCTGGCTATGGCTCTTGGCAAACCTGTAATCATGGTGAATTTGTTGATGGCAGCGGTGATGTTTGTATGGATACTTTAGATGATACTGTGACTTGGAAAGTCTGCGGTTGTATTGCCGGTGAAGAACTCAGTAATTCAGGGCCACCTACAAACATAAATGATGATATCGTCTATAACGATGCCGCTTTTCCTGATTCACCC
>JBFIJJ010000276.1:0-2525 GCA_041600795.1 Methylophagaceae bacterium
GAAGCATCAGTTTCCATTTTATTGAATCTTGCAACCTTACTGCATAGCTCGTAATAATACCCAAGCGAGCTTATGATGAATTCATATAATATCTCAGAATACTGATGTATGGAGTTTAATCAAAATCCCCCTGTTGTACGAATCAGAATCTCCTTTTCTGCCACTTTTTTAAACAATCCGGATATGGCTTGTTCAGCGACATAGTGGCTCAATTGATCTGGTGTGACATTCTGTAAAGCCGTTACCTTATCTTCAATCTTTTCGCCTAGTTGTTCGACCTCTTCCACTGATGTTGGAATGTCATTAGCTTGTTCCTTAGCATCAAGCAATTTTCCATAAAGTTCGATGGCACCATTGAGATGGAGTTCTTTGGTTACAGCAGGTAACAAGACGTCATGCATGACTGCACCACTCTTTTTTTGCAAATAGCCAGTAGCCGCTAGATTACCAGCTGTCATTACAGCCTCAAGGCTGGGTGTAGACATCGTAGTCACAACATTTTTAAGAATAGGGCCTGCTAGTGGAATCGTGTTTTCCGCAGTTTGGTTGATCAAAATTTCGACTAAAGCTGCTTGTGGATCAGTTTGTAATTCTCTTGCTAGACCAATAACGAGACCTAATGGCGGTGGCAGTAAAATTCTAACCAGTGGGTCATCTAGATAGCCACCTTTGGTTGCCAACTCGGCAATGACTAAATCAATGGCTTTTGCTAGCCGCTTAGCAAATTGCTTGGCTACAAATTGTTGCAACGTGACTTGTGTTGAGTGTTTTGCATCTTCAACAACAGATGAACAGGAAGATAAACCCATTGATATGACAATAACCGCCGCAATACGACGCATAAAGATGTCCAAAAGCGTATTTATCCCTTACAAGGCTTATTAGTAACGGATAAAAAGGTAATGAAAATTTATGAGTGCCATTCTACGTTCAGATTCATTTTCCAAACTTGTCGCTAAGACGAATCAGATAGGATGAGACTCAAGCCGGTAATAGATTACTCCAGTCAGATTGCAAATCCTATGGGGGCTAGAATCATTTTTTTGCGAGCTAGCTGACACCATTGAAAAAAGATCGGCATAATATGGCAAGTCAGTTATTCAACTGGGTTCTCTGAGGTAGATCATCTCGCTTTCCATTGGAACACATCAAATGAAATACATAGGCTGGTTGCTCTTGGTCTTATACAGTTCGAACGCGCTGTCGGCGGGCGAAGTTGAAATTCCTTTATTGGCTGAAACAGCACAACTCCAAACCGCAATCGGTCGCGTTCTTGAGCTTGATGACAATGGTAGTAGCACGCTTGGCGATGACAAATGCAATCAAGTTGAGTTATCCGATATGAAGGTCGTGACCGAGGATGCACATCTGTCTGTCAACATGGCATTTAGTGCAACCTCTGGTTTCCATTTACTTAACGCGTGTCGCCGTCTGAAACCTTGGCAGGGTCGTCTTACATTAAAATTGACACCTCAAGTCATGGCATCAGGACTGGCGATAGAGTTTGTGCCAGATTCAATCACATTGTCGCGACCTGATAATAGTCCGGGTATTTTGAGCAAACCAGCAAAGTTGATTGCTGATGCGCTGGTGCTACCACGCATCAAGCGATTGCAAATTGATCTAGCCAGTCCACTCAATAGTCTTGATGAATTGATTGAGCAATCTTTAGGTCACAAGAATGCACATGATGATGGGCAATCTCTGCTTCAACGCACACGGATTACACATATCCAAACTGAAGAAACAGGTGTTAGGGCGTGGCTGGCTTTTCAGGTTCGTATTCCTGAACAATCTGATATCCAATCTGAACCAATTTTGGACGAGAGCGAATTGGTTGAATGGCAAACGCGTGAAGATGAATTAGATGGTTTTCTGACCACGATCATTTCAGCATTGGCTCGCTCAACAAACTCTCATGCTTTACGTCTTGAACTACTCGCTACCTTGCTGGATGCACGACAAGCCATTGCTGAGGCTCTCACCCGTGATGATCTCGATTCAGATCCAGTTAGAGAACTGTTTTTGACAACATGGGATCGCTTGCGACCTCTGATGAGCCAACTTGAAGCGTTGAAGACACCGGGCTTAGACATAGATTTCACACTAGCGGCATTTATAGCAGGTGGTGATGCACTAAAGGCAATTGATGCCCTAGGACCCGAATATGGGCTCGAGATCACCCGTGACGGTTTACGCAGACTTGCTCGCTTGCTTTTGTCCGATCAGGTACCACCAAGTTTTACGCCACTTCCGTTAGAGGTTGATCCTGAATTTCGTGATTTGTTTGGGTTCAGTAACAACAAACAAGATGAAGTGACGTCAACACAATGGCTAAACCATATCAGCAATGGTTTTACGCATCTTGGCACTTGGCTGTTACCAACTGCTCATGCTGACATTAACGATCCCGCCGAGGCGTTGAAAGGACTGGTACCACAACGTGACAACCTTACTGTTTACCTTGATCTAGTTGCCAGCCTACTACAAGCGCAGTCCAAAGCTTGGTTAGATGAAAATAATAA
>JBFIJJ010000277.1:0-2525 GCA_041600795.1 Methylophagaceae bacterium
AATTGTAAGGTTTACGACAATCTAATATCACTCAAACTTATTTAGTTTCAAACACTTAACCTGTGGCACTGAACTTGCTGATATCTATTAAAGTTAATTACTGACGATAGAGGCGTTCACCATGAGCCATTGGCGTAGTTGGAACTCGATAATCAAATATGTCATCTGTGCGATAGCGTTGCTAATGCTTGTTGGTATGACGGTAACCAAACCAAGTCCACCTTCTGAGTCGATCAATGTCGCCATTGCAACTAACTTCACGGCACCCATGAAACAGATCGCGGAGGAATTTGAAAAAGACACTGGCAACCATTTAATACTGTCATTCTCGTCTTCTGGCAAAATTTATTCGCAAATTAAGAATGGTGCCCCATTTGATGTGTTTCTATCTGCCGATACCCATAAACCAGAGCAACTAGAGCACGACAATCTCAGCGTTAAAGGATCACGTTTCACCTATGCATTAGGTTCGCTGGTGTTATGGTCACCCGATACCGATCTTATCGATGCTAACGGTACAGTTTTATTCAATAATGCGTTTAGTCATATCGCCATCGCCAATCCCAAACTTGCACCCTATGGCACTGCGGCTCAGCAGGTTATGGAAAAATTAGGCGTTTGGACTCAGCAGCAAAATAAATTGGTGCAAGGTGAAAATATTGCTCAAACCTATCAATTTGTCAGCACCAATAATGCCGATCTTGGTTTTGTTGCCTTATCTCAAGTTATGGCTAAAGGAAAAGTCAGCAAAGGCTCATCATGGCAAATTCCAACAGAGCTCTATAGCCCTATAAGGCAAGATGCAGTCTTACTCAACACTGGCAAAGATAACACCGTCGCGTTGGCTTTAATGGACTATCTCAAGTCAGACAAAGCGGTTGCAATCATTAAGTCCTACGGATATCAATTGTAGGTTCGATATCGAACATGTTTAATGACGCCAACTTAATAGCCATCACCCTAACGCTAAAGCTTGCCTTTATTGTTACGGTATTACTGTTAGTTGTCGGCACCCCAATTGCGTGGTGGTTATCTCAAACTAAATCACGTTTTAAAGGTGTTATCGGTGCTGTTGTCGCTTTACCCATCGTATTACCGCCATCTGTTTTAGGCTTTTATTTATTAGTGGCACTTGGCCCAAATGGCCCAATTGGGCAACTCACACACGCATTAGGCATTGGCACCTTACCTTTCACCTTTGCCGGTCTGGTTGTTGCCTCAGTCTTATATTCTTTACCCTTTGTTGTGCAACCGATTCAAAATGCGTTTGAAGCAATTGGCCCCCGACCGCTTGAAACAGCAGCAACATTACGCGCCAGCCCACTAGATTGTTTCTTTAGTGTTGTTATTCCCTTAGCTTGGCCCGGTTTTATTAGTGCAACCGTTTTAGGCTTTGCTCACACCGTTGGTGAGTTTGGTGTGGTGTTAATGATTGGTGGCAATATTCCTGGTGTCACCCGTGTTATTTCTGTGCAAATTTATGATTATGTTGAAGCATTGGAATATAGTCATGCCCATCAATTAGCAGCGTTAATGCTGGTGTTTTCATTTGTAGTATTACTGGCGTTATACACACTTAATCCTACTAGCCGGAAAATAAAACAATGACCTTGGGCACAATTGCTGCTCGTTTCAACTTAGCTTTACCGGGGTTTACCCTAGATGTTGATCTCAACCTACCAAGCAAAGGGGTCAGCGTTTTATTTGGACATTCTGGTTCAGGCAAAACCACCCTGTTACGATGTATGGCAGGTCTTGAACACGCAGCAGGTCGACTCACCATCAATGGCACTGATTGGCAAAATGCAGATTATTTTATGCCGACCTATCGCCGGCCATTAGGCTATGTGTTTCAAGAAGCAAGTTTGTTTAGTCATTTATCGGTATTGGCTAATTTGAAATATGGCATGAAACGCAGCACAGGTAAAAACTTAGAAGCGTCACTGCAACAATCTATCGAATTACTCGGCATCAGACATTTATTAGATCGAAAACCTGATCGACTATCAGGTGGTGAACGCCAACGGGTGGCTATTGCCCGTTCATTAGCCGTTAACCCCAAAATTTTATTGATGGATGAACCACTGGCAGCACTTGATATGCCACGTAAACAAGAAATATTACCGTTCTTGGAACGCTTGCGAGATGAACTAGCTATTCCAATGATATATGTCACCCATGCCGCTGATGAAGTCGCTCGATTAGCCGATCATTTAGTCATCATGTCTGAAGGCAAAGCTGTTGCTAGTGGCACCTTAACGGACACCCTATCTCGACTTGATTTACCCGTACATCTCGGTAAAGAAGCGGGTGTGGTGTTACAAGCGAAAATTATCGAAATTGATAGTCAATGGAGTTTAGCTCTAGCTGAATTCGACGGTGGCAGTTTATGGATTAAAGACAGTGGCTTTCAACTTGAACAAGCTGTTCGCCTTCGGGTCTTAGCTCGCGATGTCAGTTTGAGCACAGAACCACAACACCAACATAGCAGTATGTTGAATACCCTGCCTGCCGTCGTTAATGAC
>JBFIJJ010000278.1:0-2494 GCA_041600795.1 Methylophagaceae bacterium
GAGTTAAATGGTTATTCGGCCAACCCACAACAAGTAAGAGCATGGTTGTCATCTGCTCAACACGGTTTTGAGATGTTGGGTATGGTCGGACAGCGGGTTGAGGTCACAGAGCAAGAAGTTGATACGCTAAACTCATTACGGCGTGCGGTGTTTGCTAAACGACCATTGCCAAAAGGCAAAATATTACAACCGGAAGATTATTTCTTGGCGATTCCTAGTCAGCCGGGCCAATTACTGGCTAATGATTTATCTAAATATAGCCAGTTTATTATTAACTCAGATATTGCCGTTAATGACGCGGTATTGTTTGCCAACATCGAAGCATCAGATATTCGACCAGCAGTGGTCGATATTTTACGACAAGTCAGTCAATTGCTCAGACAAGCCAATGTCACTATTCCGGATGGCGCGCAGTGCCAAATTTCACATCACTATGGCATTTATCAATTTGATCAGACGGGTGCGACTATTATTGAGTTGATTAATCGTGAGTATTGTAAAAAAATTATTGTGATGCTGGCGGGGCAACAGCATCCAATGCATCGGCATCACAAAAAAGAAGAAACATTCAATATTTTAAGTGGTGAGATGGATTTGATACTAAACGGTGAGCAACAGACGTTAATTGCCGGCGAAATGGCAACCGTTGCACGTGGAATGAAGCACAGTTTTAGTACAAAAAGCGGCGTTGTATTTGAAGAAATTTCCACTACAAATTATAGCGACGATTCGTTTTATGATGATGAGTTAATTACTAGCAACAGTAGTCGAAAAACAAATTTATTGTTTCGTGCAGATTGGATACAAATGGAGTGGTAATGCAGCAACGTGTAGCCGATTATATTTTTGCCTATATCGCTGATTTGGGCGTTAAAGAGGTGTTTTTATTGCCCGGCGGTGGCGCTATGCATCTGGTTGATGCTTTGGGTCAAAATCCAGATCTAAACTTTATACCCACTCACCATGAACAAGCTGCAGCCATCGCGGCAGAGGCCTATGCACGTGTTAATGAAAAGATAGGTGTAGCCTTGGTGACAACTGGGCCAGGTGCCGTTAATACCTTGACTGCTGTTGCCGGTGCATGGATTGAATCGGTGCCATTATTGATTATTTCAGGTCAAGTAAAACGAGCTGATATGAAAGGTGATTCGGGTGTCAGGCAAATGGGGCCACAAGAAGTCGATATTGTGTCGATGGTCAAACCCATTACCAAATACGCGATAACGATTGATAATGCCGACGATATTAAACGACATTTAGATACAGCGATTGGTTTGGCGACATCAGGTCGACAAGGTCCAGTGTGGTTAGATGTGCCATTGGATATTCAAGCATCCATGATTGATTCTGATAGTTTGCAATCAGAACTAATAGCGACAGATATTGTGACGAGCAGTTTGGATTCGGCACAAATTGATTCGATTTTGGCGCGAATTAAGCAAGCCAAACGACCTTTGATCTTGGCCGGACATGGTGTGCGACTTTCCGGTGCGGCGGAGCAGTTTGCAACGCTATATAACACCTTACAAATTCCGGTGGTAACCACATGGAATTCGCTTGATCTTATTCCGTATGATCATGCCTTATGTGTTGGCCGACCTGGTTCAGTTGCGTTACGTGCGCCCAACTTTGCCGTTCAAAATTGTGACTTATTAATCAGCATCGGTGCTCGATTAGATAATGTTGTCACAGCTCATAATCCTCAAGGCTTTGCTAAACATGCCAAGAAAGTGGTTGTCGATATTGATCAAAATGAACTCAATAAACACGCGATGCATATCGACGAGAAAGTGTGTGCAAATGCGGCGGATTTTATTAATGCCTTATTAAAATCAGCTACTGATACCACACCTGATTATTCCGAATGGCATCATCAATGCCAAACATGGAAACAGAAATATCCTGTCTGTGATGGACAAGCTTTTCCTGAGAGTGGTGATATCAGTATTTATCATTTTATGGAAAAACTATCAGAGCATACTAAGCAAGGTGAGCTTGTTATTACAGGTAGTTCCGGTTTATCAGTAGAAGCGTTTTATATGAGCTTTATTAACAAACCGGAACAACGTGTTTTTTTAACGTCAGGCTTGGGCTCAATGGGCTATGGTTTACCAGCTGCCATTGGTGGTTGTTTAGCTGCTGGGCGAAAACCAGTTGTATCTGTAGAAGGTGATGGTAGTTTACAACTGAATTTGCAAGAACTCAGCACCCTTAAAGCATTGAATTTACCTATTCGAATGTTTGTTATGAACAATAGTGGTTATGCCTCAATACGAAATACTCAACGTAATTATTTTGAAGGCCGTTATGTAGCGACAGGTGAAAGCTCAGGCCTTCATATGCCCGATATTGTTGCTGTAGCAAAAGCTATAGGCCTCGATACCTTAACGATTGATGATGCCAATGAGTTAGATGACAAAATTGAGCAAGCATTAAATCATCCGGGGCCATTAATTTGTGATGTGAGATTAATCAGTGATGAGGCTTTATGGCC
>JBFIJJ010000279.1:0-2492 GCA_041600795.1 Methylophagaceae bacterium
TATAACCCATGAATCAGGTATTGATACACTACCTTGATCAGCATGTAACTGATCTTGTAGCACAGCAAAAAGACTGGATTTGCCAGTACCATTAGCACCAGTTAACCCAACTTTTTGACCTGGATGCACCGTCAAATTTGCCGATTCAAACAACAAGCGGGCGCCACGGCGTATAGAGACATTATTAAGTTTTATCATGGCGCGCATTGTACCTGATTCATTGCGATCAGGTGAGTTAAACCGTTGAAATTATTATGTCTAAATTTATTCTGGCAATTGCCAATTAATTGCTGTTTTACCATGTTGCTGTAAATAGGCATTAGTTTGACTGAACCTAAAAATCCACGATGCCAAGAATATAGGTGCTGTTAAGACAATAAGAAACGACCAAATAGTTTTATTTATCTTTCTTCTATCTCCGGTAGCTTCTGTTATCAATAATCAGCTATACATATGATTCAGTAAATAAATTATTTTATCTGCCTGAAAAAATACGCTTGTCTCAACAAAAGTAAGCCTGTAATGTTTGCGATGTGTTGATTTAATATCAATATCGATACTCTCACCAAACTACATATTAAATTTAAGGAAGAAACATAGACATGAGGTTATTCAAACTAGTCTTTAGCTTTTCATTATTATTAACTCTGATTGGTTGTGCCACCGTACAACAACCAATGCCTCTATCAAGTAATATTTTTAACGATACTAAACGGGTTGGAGTTGTTTTCACCGAAGCTCCCACCGCAGAAACACAGTACTTAGGTGATATTGGCTTACTGGATTACGCCATTATTTCATCTGCTAATACTGGCTTAGACGAGTATTTGGCAACATTACCTTTCGATGAATATCAAGAACTTCAAAATTCAATAGTAACGAAGCTCAAAAACAAAGGGGTTAATATTGTTGTTATTGATAAAGCAATCAGCTCGGAAGAAAGAAAAAATCTTAAATCTCCAAGCGAAGGAAAATCTAAAAATGATTTTTCTCGCTATAAATCAGAATATAATTTAGACATGCTAATGCTGATTGATTTTAGGGCTATTGGGACGATTAGAAATTATTATAGTTTTATCCCAACCTCAGAGCCTCAAACTAGAACTGTCATTAATGGTCAACTGATCGATCTATCAACTAATGATTTACATTGGTATTCAAATGCTCTTTCGATCAAAGATATACCAGAACCATGGGATGAACCTGACAATAACTACCCCAACTTAACAACCTCACTCTATCAATCATTAAATGAAGTCATTCAAGTACTAAATTATGAGCTTGATGGAAATGGCCCTTTAAATATCAAATCAGCTGCTAATAGCTCCACTAATTAGAATTTCGATTTGTCGAGGTATCTAACCTAATCAGGTTAGTACCTCGGCTTCGTTTATTTTTCATAAGGCATATGTTTTACTTCACCCCTCAGTGTTTTATATGTAATAAAACTATCCGTCTCTGCTAAAACAACACCCCGATCATAGTATTCTTTGTCGTCACTTCTAAATTTAATTGCCTTATTCTGCATCGGCAATTTTTGCCACTGACTTAAATCATTATCAATCAATACTTCAAGTTGAGATAACAAAACCTCTATTTCTTGCGCTAGCTGTTCCTGAGGCAAATTATTTAGTTCTGACAGTAATGCAGTTTTATCTAAGAACGGTGTTGAGTAGACATGGAAGTAATTTTGATAAGCAATAGTTTCTTTATCCATCATAGTGACCAATGAGACCAATTCAAAATGTCTATAATCGGCTGATAATTTTAGTTCAGGCTGAACAGATATATTCTGACAGCCTTCCTTGTATGACTGATTGATAAACCATGTTTTCTTTAAATGATCATTTTTATCTAAAATAATTTGCCAATCTAGAGTTGACGCCTTACTTAGAAATGCTTCAACACGTTGGTTTTTCTCTTTAAGAGCTGCGGGCTTCTCCATATCAGAAACGATAGCTGCACCTATTAAGCTCCCGATAGCTACAGCTAAAGGATCGCTGCCAGGCGGAGCACTATTTACTCCGATCGCTACACTTTGACTAACAGCATTAGGATCGTAACCTAGCCCTGTAAAGGCAACATTGACCGTTTTCAATTTGGTGGTATCAAGATAAATCTCATTTGTACCATCATGTGTATACACACACTGCTGTGATGAAACGACTTTTTTTACTGTCGAGGTTTGACAGCCTGACATTAACAATACCATTAAACTCAACAGCACTATAGGGTGGAATTTTTTACATAAATTTTTAAGCATTATCTTTATATCATCCCTGAACTTACTTATTAAAAATTAAAGTATCGTCTTAAAGTGACCAATCAATCATTTCTTTTCCGTGTTCTGCTAAATAGGAATTGGCCTGACTAAAATGCTTGCAGCCCAAAAAACCACGGTGAGCGGATAAAGGTGACGGATGAGGTGCTTTTAACACTAGATGTTTGGATGTATCAATCATCGCGCCTTTTTTCTGGGCATAACTGCCCCA
>JBFIJJ010000280.1:0-2465 GCA_041600795.1 Methylophagaceae bacterium
TGAATGAAAATACGAGTCAAAATAGGATGCATAGAGATCAGGCCTGTGCACTAGCGAATCAATTTAGATAGTTTGACTTTGATTCTATGGGACAGATGGCGCGCCCGGCACGATTCGAACGTGCGACCGCCTGGTTCGTAGCCAGGTACTCTATCCAGCTGAGCTACGGGCGCTATATTTTTTATAATATAAATATGATGCTATAAAACCACGATTTTAATCAATGGCGGAGAGCGAGGGATTCGAACCCTCGATAGGGGTAAACCTATACGCCCTTAGCAGGGGCGCGCCTTCAGCCGCTCGGCCAGCTCTCCACATCAAGCCGACTATTATATCAGCTGTTTTTTAATAAGCTAGTAAAAAGTTAACTTTTTAGCCTACATTTGGCTGATCTTTTTCAGCTTGAATGCGGTCGTAGATTTCTTCACGGTGAACTGACACTTCCTTAGGAGCATCAACGCCGATTCTAACTTGATTTCCTTTGACACCTAGAACGTTAACGACAACATCGTCACCAATAATAAGTGATTCACCAACACGTCTGGTAAGTATTAACATGGTATTCTCCATAATATTTAAAGATAATCATTTCTTAAGTCAGAAAGGATAGTCTAAGACTTTGATGATTCACAGCCATCAGTTATTTCATCAATAAACAAATAAAATAATGAGGTTATGAATCACTCCTGTCGTTGATAATTATACCCCCCCTTTTGGCGGGATTGTAACAAAAATGTAAAAAATTACTTATTTTAAGTGTGGTTAGAGGCTTAGTCTTTATCCAATTCAAATGCTCTATGGAGTGATCGAACACCTAACTCTAAATATTTTTCATTAACGACCACAGAGATTTTTATTTCTGAGGTAGAAATCATGCTGATATTGATATTTTCTTGTGCCAGAGCTTCAAACATTGTATTTGCAATGCCCGCATGAGATCGCATACCAACACCTACGACTGAAATTTTAGCGATTTTGTCATCACCAGTGACTTCACGTGCACCTAAGGAACTAGCTGTTTGTTCAAGTATTTCGTATGCGATTTTGTAATCGTTACGATGTACGGTGAAGGTAAAGTCAGTCGTACTATCGTGACCAGTATTTTGAATAATCATATCAACTTCGATATTTCTTTTCGCAATTGGGCCAAGAATTTTTGATGCAATACCTGGGTGATCAGGCACACCTAAGATTGTTAATTTTGCTTCGTCTCTGTTAAAAGCGATACCTGAAATAACAGCTTGTTCCATAGTGGGATCCTCTGCCGCGATTAGTGTGCCACCGCCTTCAGTAAAGGAGGAGAGTACACGTAGCGGTACATTATATTTGCTGGCAAATTCGACGCTGCGAATTTGTAATACTTTTGCACCGAGACTTGCCATCTCGAGCATTTCTTCAAATGTGATTCGATCTAGACGACGGGCTTCAGATACAACGCGTGGATCGGTTGTATAAACGCCATCAACATCAGTATAAATTTGGCATTCGTCCGCTTTTAGTGCGGCTGCCAGTGCAACAGCTGTTGTATCTGAGCCACCACGACCTAATGTTGTGATATTGCCTTGATCATCACAGCCCTGAAAACCTGCAACGACGACAATTTTGCCTTGAGCAAGATCGGTTCGAATTTTTGTATCATCAATTTCCATGATACGTGCTTTGTTATGGCTATTATCAGTTAGGATTCTGACTTGGCTACCCGTGTACGAGTTGGCTTTGACACCTTGTTGTTCCAATGCCATGCAAAGCAGGGCAATGGTTACTTGTTCACCGGTAGATAACAGCACATCAAGTTCACGGCCATAAGGTCGATCGTGCAGTTCATTAGCTAATGCAATCAGGCGATTAGTTTCACCACTCATTGCAGAAACAACGACCACGAGATCATCGCCTTGTTGTTGATGTTTAATCAGTTTTTTAGCGACTTCTTTAATGCGATCGACTGTGCCGACGGAAGTACCGCCATATTTTTGTACAATTAATGCCATATGTTAATTTTCCAACTTAGCGCTGATCCAGTCCTTAACTGAATCTAATGCAGCGGGGAGATGTTCGGGTTGGTTACCACCACCCTGAGCCATATCGGGACGGCCACCACCTTTTCCGCCAACTTGTGATGCAACGTGAGCGACAAGATCGCCTGCACGAATACGATCGGTGACATCTTTGGTAACACCTGCAATCAAGGTGATTTTGTCATTTTCGATTGTAGATAAAATGATTGCGGCACTACCCAATTTATTTTTTAATTGATCAACGGTGTCACGTAGGGATTTAGTATCAGCACCTTCAAGTTGTGATGCTAGTACTTTGATTCCTGCAAGGTCTGTTGCTGAGCTTGCTAAATCACTGCCAGCACTCGTTGCTAATTTGCTCTTAAGTGCATCAAGTTCTTTTTCAAGTTGGCGTGTACGTTGTACCAATTGATTTGCTTTTTCTTCGATATTATCTGGTTTTGCTTTTAA
>JBFIJJ010000281.1:0-2428 GCA_041600795.1 Methylophagaceae bacterium
CAACCATGGTTGTTGCATTATTATCTAGGTAGATATCTGACATGATTACGCTCCTGCAGCAATTTGTGTAGGCATTTGTGATGCTGGTACAACTTTGAAGAATTCACCTAAGTCTTCAATCAAACGTTGTTGCACACCACCGAGTGTTGCAGAAGCCATTTGGCAACCACTACATGCACCAATCATGTTGACGTAAACGGTATTGCCTACAACTTCCACTAGTTCAACATCACCGCCATCTGCTTTTAGCATTGGGCGCATGCTTTCTAATACCATTTCAATACGTTTAATTTTTTGCACAGTGGTCAAAGGTGCATCAGTTGGAATAGCAGTCGGAGCTGGCGCCGCAGGCTTAGCTGTGGCATCAAATGTTTCACCACGTACAGCTAAAACATCAGCTAGAATTTCTTCAATGCCTTCATGGCAAGAGCTACAGCCACCACCGGCTTTGGTATAGTTGGTTACTTCTTCAACCGTAGTCAGATTGTTTTTAACGATGACATCACGAATCATGGGTTCATCAACCGCAAAACACTTACAAATCAATGCACCTTCTTCGTGATCATCTTTCCACACTTCACCGCGATAGTTTGCAACTGCTGCTTGTAAGGCTTCACGTCCCATTACAGAACAGTGCATTTTTTCAGGTGGCAAACCTTCAAGTTCATCAGCAATATCTTGGTTAGTCACTTCTAAGGCTTGATCAACGGTCATACCTTTAATGATTTCTGTTAATACTGATGAAGATGCAATGGCCGAACCACAACCAAATGTTTGAAAACCTGCATCTTCAATAACTTCAGATTCATCATTAACGCGTAATGTCAGGCGTAATGCATCACCACAACTGATAGAACCCACTTCACCGATTGCATTCGCATTTTCAACAGCACCTGCATTCTTAGGGTTGAAAAAATGATCTTTAACTTTGTCTGAATAATCCCACATATCGATTTCCTCTATATCTTAAGAACAGGTTTTGGTAGGTTGACCATTATCTTCAGTTGAAAATGATGTACCGCACGCACAGCTTTTAACTGCATTTGGGTTAGTAAATTTGAAGCCAGAACCATCCAAGCTATCGACAAAATCAACCGTCATACCATCAAGCATGGGCATGCTTTCTGCATCTACTAATACTTTTACTGCACCGTATTCTGTAACTGTGTCGTTCTCACCAGCTTGGTCTTCTAAACGAAGCCCATACTGCATACCAGAACAACCACCATCAGTAACTTCGATGCGTAGTCCGGCAGTGGGTTTGTTAGCGCCTTCAAGATAGCGGCTAACAGCAGTAATGGCGTTTTCGGTCAATGTAATCATGTTTATCTCCTGCAAAAGTGCTTGGCATTGTTTTTGTACTTACTCTTGTGCAACCTGTATGCCATCTCGAAAATAATTTTTAAATGACTGATTTATATAAAAAATATGTTTGAATTGTTTTGGAGCTAACAGGACATAGATAACAATTCAGATGTTTTTGTAAGGTTTACTACAAAGGGGAAAACAATGAAATTTGAAGACTTGGAAATTGGTGATGTGGTCTATGCAGCCCATGATATTGTTGACGATGGCTCAATGCCTGAAAATGAAATGGGTGATATCCTTGCTGAGAAAGGGTCACGTGGTGTCGTTGTCAATTTAGGCCATTTAGAAGAACAGCCAAATACGGCCGTGTTTCTTGTTCGATTTGAAAATGAAGAGCTAAGTCTGGGCAGCCCAATTGGCTGTTTAAAAGATGATTTAAAACTAGAAGCGTAATATATGAATTCAATCACGGCCTATCATCAGCGCACCAAACATAGCTTGCAACATGGCTATGCACGAGGCCCAGAAACATTAGATTGGGATGATCAACCCAATCCGTTTCGTTACTTTGAAGGTTGTCCGGTTGAACAACTCCCCAAGCCAGGTACTCGGTTAGATATAACATGGTCACAATTGCATGCGTCAGCAGTGACACCAGCACAACTTACTCTAGCGAATATAGGCTTATTATTAGAACTGTCATTTGGCCTGTCAGCATGGAAACAATATGGCCCCGATCGTTGGGCCGTTCGCAATAATCCATCCAGTGGTAACTTGCACCCAACCGAAGTGTATGTGATTTCGGGTGTTGATGACCTGTTAGCCTCTGGTGTTTATCACTATGTGAGTCATGACCATATACTTGAACAACGCTGTATTTTTGAGACCGAAGAAAAGTCGGATCAGCTACTAATTGGACTAAGCTCCATTCATTGGCGTGAAGCATGGAAATATGGTGAAAGGGCATATCGTTATTGTCAGTTAGACACTGGCCATGCTCTGGCAGCAATACACTATGCTGCTGCGACATTGGGCTGGCGAGTTGAGTTGCTTAATGACTTTTCAGATGACGATATTTCACAGCTACTTGGTTTAAATCGCATTGATGAGTTTGTAAAAC
>JBFIJJ010000282.1:0-2427 GCA_041600795.1 Methylophagaceae bacterium
CCTCTTTCATGGTTAGAACGTGTTCCTACCTATAAAGATCAGCAAGAAAAATTAAAAGAAAAAGATCTATCAACCTACGGCTTTTTGGGTTATCCACTGCTGCAAAGTGCTGATATTTTGATTTACCGTGCCGGCCAAGTACCCGTAGGTGAAGATCAAGTTGTTCATGTTGAACTAACACGTGAAGTAGCACGTCGCTTTAATCATATCTATGGTCGAGAAAAAGACTTTGAAGAAAAAGCCGAAGCTGCGATTAAAAAAATGGGTAAGAAAAACGCTAAGTTGTATAATGTGTTGCGAAAATCTTACCAAGAACAAGGTGATGCTGAGGCCTTAGAAACAGCTCGTGCTTTGCTAAAAAGTCAGCAAAATTTAGCATTGGGCGATACTGAACGCTTGTTCGGTTATTTAGAAGGTGGTGGTAAAGTTATTTTGCCTGAGCCCAAAGCACTGTTAACACCAGCACCCAAAATGCCGGGATTAGATGGTCAAAAGATGTCTAAATCCTATGGCAATACAATTTCATTACGTGAACCAGAAGATTCACTCACTGAAAAAATTAAAAAAATGCCAACGGACACCAATCGTGTTCGTCGGACTGATCCTGGTGATCCGGATAGATGTCCTGTTTGGCAGTTACATGAAGTGTATGCAACTGAAGATCAAAAACAATGGGTTCAAGAAGGCTGTCGCAGTGCGGGCATCGGTTGTTTGGACTGTAAAGGTCCCTTAATTGATGCGATTGCAGCAGAACTTAAACCAATTCGACAACGTGCTGAAGATTTAAGCTCACACCCGGAAGATGTTCGACGTATTATTGAAGATGGTAATGAAGCTGCACGTGAAGTAGCTCAAGATACCCTTGAAGAAGTTCGATCAGCAATGGGTTTAAGTTATAAATAAGCCGATATGTCGTTATATCAATTTCATTATGTCGGGAGACAACAGAAATGTCAGAAAGAATTCAAAAAATATTAGCTAGAGCTGGTTACGGTTCAAGACGTCAAATAGAAACGTGGATCAAAGAAGGTAAAGTTACTCGAAACGGTGAGGTCGCTAATTTAGGTGATCAAGCCGAAATGGGCGACACCTTACGCCTAGATGGTAAACCGCTTTCACCCAAACGCTTATGGCAACAACCGCAACAAGTATTGTTATATAACAAACCTGTTGGCGAAGTCTGTACACGTAAGGATCCTGAAGGACGCCGTACCATTTTCCAAGCTTTACCTACACCTGAACAAGGACGTTGGGTCAGTGTTGGTCGTTTAGATATTAATACTAGTGGTCTTATTATTTTGACTACCGATGGTGAATTAGCCAATAAATTGATGCATCCATCAAATGAAATGGATCGTGAATATGCTGTACGCGTTTTAGGAGAAGTCACCACGGACATGATGCAAACCTTGCGTGATGGTGTTGAATTAGAAGACGGTAAAGCTAAATTTGCCGATATTCAAGAAGCAGGCGGTGAAGGTGCTAACCATTGGTATCATGTCGTTATTCAAGAAGGCAGAAATCGTGAAGTACGGCGTTTATGGGAAAGCCAAGGTGTACAAGTTAGTCGTTTAATGCGTGTACGTTATGGGCCAATTATCATTCCAAACCAGCTTAAAATGGGTAAGTGGATGATGTTACAAGGCAAGGATTTAGATGCCTTATACGAGGAAGTCGGCTTACAAACACAGGCTGCACCGAAAACGGGTCGTGCCCAACGTGAGAAAAAATTGCGTCCTTTAAAAACGGAGACAGTTAAACCTCGTCAAAAAAATGTCAGCAATGACTCTAACGCTAAACGTTCACCACGTTTAAGAGGGCGTTAACCATATCAGATGGATGATAGAAAGCGTTTGTAAACAACGCTTTCTATTTTTATCAATTAAACCATTTTGGCTTGAATTGTTTGATTACGGCCTGATTTTTTGGCTTGATACAGAGCATGATCGGCACGATCAAATAAAACAACGCCTTTTTCGCCACGATTTAATTGAGCAACACCTAAACTAATTGTGAAGCCAAAACTACGGTTACCGTCAGTGCAAAAAAGTTGTGATGTTGCCACGCGAAGACGTTCAGCAACAGAAGCAGCAGCTTTAGAGTCTGTATTGCTTAAGATCAGTACAAATTCTTCACCGCCATATCTAAATGCAATATCACTGGCACGCATAGTTTCAGTAATAATGTCAGCTAGACTCTTTAATGCCTGATCGCCACTGCTATGGCCATAAGTATCGTTAACAACTTTAAAGTTATCAATATCAAGTACTATTAATGACATTGGCGTTTGTTGACGGTGGGCTAAACCAATCTCACGTTGCAGACTAGCATCAAAAGCAGCACGATTATTTAATCCTGTTAAGCCATCAGTTAGGGCTGCCGCTTGAGCTTGACGGTATAGCAATGCATTACGTAATGGGTAAATTA
>JBFIJJ010000283.1:0-2396 GCA_041600795.1 Methylophagaceae bacterium
AAACACAGCCCGAAACATAGTTCATGGTTAGATGCGGTTAAACAGTTTTTTGATTAAGATACGTTAAACTCCAGCAAAATTAAGGAAACATAATGGCAACACGAATAGCAATTAATGGCGCAGCCGGTCGAATGGGACGTTGTTTGATTCAAGCGGTCGAGCAAACGCCAGGCTTAGTTTTGAGTGCTGCTATTGATCGCGCTGATTCAACATTGCTTGGTGCTGATGCTGGTGAACTAGCCGGTGTTGGCAAGTTGGGTGTTGTACTGACATCAGATGTGGCACAAGCAACTGCTAACTCAGATGTCATTATTGATTTCACCTTACCAGAAGTCACCATGGCCTTATTGCCACATTGTGTTGCCAATTCATGTCATCTTGTTATTGGTACAACAGGCTTTTCTGATCAACAAAAAGCTGAAATTGAACGATCAGCCCAACAGGTTTCAATGGTGTTAGCGCCCAATATGAGTGTAGGTGTGAACTTATCACTGAAATTGCTTGATATTGCTGCCCGAGTATTGGGTAATGATGTTGATATCGAGATTGTTGAGGCTCACCATCGACATAAAGTCGATGCCCCTTCCGGTACTGCACTTCGTATGGGTGAAGTGGTTGCCGATGCCTTAGGTCGAGATCTTAAAACCTGTGCTGTCTATGGTCGTGAAGGCAGAACCGGTGAACGTGATAGAAATACCATCGGTTTTGCTACGGTTCGAGCGGGTGATATTGTAGGCGATCATACCGTGATGTTTGCCGCTGAAGGCGAACGGGTAGAAATTACCCATAAAGCATCGAGTCGAATGACTTTTGCCTTGGGAGCAATGCGTGCATCAAGCTGGCTAATCTCTCAGCCATCAGGTTTGTTTGATATGCAAGATGTGTTGGATTTAAAGGGCTAACTTTTAGCATATAAAGCCACAAGAATGTGGGCTGATAACAAGGCCTGTTATCACTGTAAGTCTATACGTTGATTGTGAAAAAAAGTCATAAATAGTTTTGTTCCTATACAAGCGTTTAAGGATGTGGCTATAATCATCGTGCACTTTAAGTCAATACGGATCGATGACAGATGGCACATAATGCCCATATCTTGATAGTGGATGATGTCGCAGATAATATTCAAGTCGCGATGAATATTTTGCGTGAAGACAATTACAAATTCTCTTTTGCTAATAATGGCAACAAAGCGATCTCCCTTGTTCAACAAGATAACACCTCTTTTGATTTAATCTTACTCGATATAATGATGCCTGGCATTGATGGTTTTGAAGTATGTCGACAGTTAAAAGCTGATTCAAAGTCTCAAGATATCCCGGTTATATTCTTAACGGCTAAAGTCGATTCAGATTCTATTTCTCAAGGCTTTGATGTCGGCGGTGTTGATTATGTAAGTAAACCTTTCCATGCGACAGAACTACTAGCCAGAGTTAAAAATCATGTGCAACTTTATCAAGCTAAACAGCTGTTAAAACAGCAAAATATTAGCCTTGAGAAGAAAGCAAAATATGTTGAAGTCCGCCTGTTATCAGAGTTAGAAAATAGCCAAAAAGAATTGATTTGGATATTGACTGAGATAATGGAATCAACCTCTGATGAAACAGGGAAACATATTCGTCGAGTTGCTGAATTATCAGCGTTATTTGCTGAACTTCATCCTACTTTGAATGAAGAGGATGCTAATGTGTTATTTCATGCATCGCCCATGCATGACATAGGTAAAATTACTGTTCCCCACGATATTCTGCATAAGCCGGGACGTTATACCGAGCAAGAATTTGAACTTATGAAAACGCATACAACTAATGCGTATGAATTATTATCTAAATCAAATCATAAACTTATTAAAGCTGCCGCAATTATTGCTCATGAACATCATGAAAAATGGGATGGTAGTGGTTATCCCCGGCAACTGAAAGCTAACGATATTCATATCTATGGTCGAATTGTTGCGTTAGCTGACGTTATTGATGCTTTGACACATGCCCGTTGCTATAAAAAAGCATGGAATATTGACGATGTGCTTTTGTATATTAGTGAACAGCGTGGTAAGCATTTTGATCCTGAGTTAGTTGATATTCTCAATAATAACCTAGATCGATTTCTGAAAATTATTCAAATAAAATGACAGTGCAATCTAGTTTTGTGTTTATATGAGTTAGGTTCAGGCAGGGCAGATGCATTTTAATTACTCACGATTACTGTCCAAATTGTCATACTCTTTTATGCTTTTCAGCATATTGGTAATCCACGTTGCCGTTTTTGCTACACACGTTTCCTCTGCGCCAATTCAATTGGCAGCCTTAACAGATAGTGAAAAAAATTGGATTAAGAATCATCCCATAATAAGGGTGGGGGGAAGCCCCGACTGGACACCATTTAATTTTGTAAATGAA
>JBFIJJ010000284.1:0-2395 GCA_041600795.1 Methylophagaceae bacterium
GACACATTTCATTTTTTTCACTCTCGTCTCCAAAAAATTTAACTAAAACGTTGACCCAAGTGAGAATTGGAAAGTTTCCGTTTCATCACCAGTTTGATCATTAAATGGTTGTGCTACAGCAAATGACATTGCACCAAAAGGTGAAATCCATATTGCTGATACGCCTGCTGAATAACGTAACAAACCTGCATCAAAATCTTCATTGATATCATACACATTACCAACATCAACAAATGTGCTTAAACGGACCGATCTAAGTGTTTTCTTCAAGAATGGAATAGGAAAAATGACTTCTGCACCACCAGCAACCAACATATTACCGCCAAGTGATTCACCATTTTCTTTATATCCTAAAGTATTAGCTCGGTAACCTCTCACACTTCGTATGCCACCAGCATAGTAATTTTCAAAGAATGGAAGTTGTTCAGTATCGCCATAACCATCGGCATACCCTAGATCACCACTCAGAGATAAAGTAAGGGAGTCTGATAATGGATGGAACCAACTATTTTTGTAGCGAAGCTTGTAATATTGAAGCGATCCACCTGGAATAGCAACTTCTGCAGTTATGCTTTGAGACATACCATTAGTTGGTAAAACAGCATTATCTCTGGTATCACTCGACCATCCAAGTGAAATAGTAAATGCATTAAAATCATTACCTTCTGTATTTACAAAGTCTTGATAACGTTGAATAGTATTAGTTGACGGTAGCTCTAACTGAGTATTTTCATAGCCGAGGCCCAATCTAACTCGGTTATTTTCAGAAATTGGAATACCAAAGTTAATGTCACCACCATAGACATCTGTACTATAGCTACCGATATTAGCTTCATCGGCATCAGTTTGACGAAAATAAGCACTATATCCTTGGCTTATGCCGTCAACAGTAGCAAACGGATTAGTATAACCAAAACTATATACGGTATTTGAACTACTATTGTTAAAACCAAAGTTAATATGCTTACCACTACCCAAAAAGTTCTTTTGAGTCACATTGGCATTGAAAATTAATCCATCAGTTTGTGAAAAACCAATACCCGCAGACAAACTACCCGAAGATAACTCGCTCACGCTAAAATCTAGGTCAACCTGATCAGCCGTTCCTGCTACAGGAGTAGTTTCAACATTAACGTCTTCAAAATAACCTAAACGACTAATGCGTGAACGTGACTGTTCAACATCTGTTGTAGAAATCCATGACGCTTCTTGTTGACGCATTTCACGACGTAATACTTCATCTCGAGTTTTACTATTACCAGAGATATTGATACGTCTGACATAAGCTCGTCGACCTGGGTCAACAAAGAACGTTAATGCGACTTGTTTATTATCACGATCAATTGTTGGCACGGCATTAACGTTAGCAAAAGCATAGCCGTCATCACCCAAGCGATTTGTTAATAACTCAGTACTCTTCGTAATGGCTTTACGTGAGAATATTGCATCTTTCTTAATTGTGACCATATCAAATAGTTCTTGCTCAGGCACAATCAAGTCACCAGCCAAGCGCACTTCTTGAATTTTATAACGTTCGCCTTCAGAAATATTGATGGTAATAAACATATGCTTTTTATCATCTGTAATCGAAACTTGTGTTGATTCAACTGCAAAATCAACATAACCACGATCTAAATAATAAGAACGTAGTGTTTCTAGATCCGCAGACAACTTTTGACGAGAATACTGATTGTCATGGGTAAAAGCAGAAAGCATCGTACCGGTTGTTGATTGAAATTCTTCTAATAACGTATCTTCGTCAAACGCATTATTACCAACGATATTAATAGCACCAATTGTTGCAATAATACCTTCAGCCATTGTGATACGGATCGATACACGATTTCTAGATAACGGTGTCACTTCTGATGCGATGGTTACACCATATTTTCCACGACTAAAATACTGACGTTGCAATTCCAACTCAACACGCTCGAGCATGGCTTTTTCAAAAACTTGGCCTTCTGCAAAACCAATCTGACGTAATGACTTCAAAAGATCCTTGCTATCAAGATCTTTGTTACCAACAAATTCAATACTCGAAATCGCAGGACGTTCAGTTACATTGATAACTAAAATACCATCTTGTTGTTCAACACCCACATCATTGAAATACTTTGACTTGTAAAGCGAGCGAATAATACTTTTAGCATCCGTATCGTCCATTTCATCACCGACTTTTACCGGTAAAAAATTAAAGACCGTACCAGCAGAAATTCTTTGCAAGCCCTCAACACGAATGTCCTTAATCACAAAACTTTCAGCAAAGACTGCGCTAGAAAGAAAAAGTGCCGCGATAGTAAATAGTAATTTTTTCATTATTAATTCGATAAAATTTACGGACGAAGCCGTTAGTGTACCTGCAATATTCTGATTATCCAAACAGTCTTGTTAA
>JBFIJJ010000285.1:0-2297 GCA_041600795.1 Methylophagaceae bacterium
GCAAAGCGATTTGACATAGATTAATCAGTTAACATGGAAGTTTCGTCGAACACCACGAAGCAGCGCATACATTACAGGCCAAAGCACTGTACTCATCACTGCTGGCAACCATAATGTGAAATCAAAGGTACGCGATGAAACCAACATTGATATAACGTTAACTAAGAATACCAATGACATGATACTTAATGCCTGTTGCCATAACGGATATTGTCGTAATTGCAAATGAAAGCGTAAGACAAAATAGACAACCAAGGCATAGGAAAAAGCCAAAATCCCTAATTGGCCTCCCAAGATTACATCCATCATTAAACCTGTACACCAAGCAAAACCTACGCCTACGCGTTTAGGTAGGGCCATAGCCCAATAAATCAGCGTCATTACCACCCATTCAGGTCTAATAAAACGGATGCTTTCAGGCAAAGGAACAAGCATTAAAATCATCGCGATAATGATTGAAATAACGATAAATATGCTGCCTTGTTGTTTATTATTATTCACCATCTTGAATTGGCTCCTCTTTCGCCACATCGTTAGATGGTATCTCCTTTGGCATTACTGTCTCTAATGGTTTCTTATCAGATGACACAGTTAATTTTTGAGCAGGTAACACTAATAACACTTCGCGACTTGTTTCTACTTTTGCTGCCAGCGTTATCTGAATATCTGCAAATGCTTGACCTTCCGGATAATTGATTGCACTTACAGTTCCAACCGGATAACCATTGGGAAAACGCCCACCAAAACCAGACGTTACAATCAAATCACCTATACGTACATCAGCACTATAAGGTAGATGTTCTAATTGCAAAGGTTTCCCTAGTCCCCTGCCTGTTGCTATCGCACGTAGGCCATTGCGATTTATTTGAACAGGTAAGGCATGACTAGGATCTGTTAGCAAGATAGCACGACTTGAAAACGGACCAACTTCAGTTATTTGCCCCATGACACCAGTTGCATCAAGCACCGCTTGCCCGAGGAAAATACCGTATTGTTTGCCTTTATCAATAACCACCTGTTGTGAAAAAGGGTCCATATCAATAGTCAGCAATTCGGCAACTAATACACGTTCATTTAAGCGAAATGATGAGCCTAACAGCTCTCTAAGTCGCATATTCTCACGTTCTAAAGCCTGGAGTTTTTGAAGACGAACACTGTTAAGCAAATTGGTCGCTTCTAGAACAGCATTTTTTTGTTTTAAGTTGTCACGATCTTGAAAGAAGGTCTGAGTCCAATCTTTGATGCCCGTTGGCACCGCAGCAATAGTTTGAATAGGATAAACCAGGGTGCTTAACACAGCTCTTACAGGTAAAAAATAATTAAGTCGCGTATCAGCAAAATACAGTGCCAACGACGTCACTAACGCCAGCAATAATCGGGCATTAAGAGATGGGATATGGGTAAATAGTGGTTTAATCGTTTAAGTTCCAAAAACTAAAAAACCTTTGTCGATATCAATACCGACAAAGGTCGAAATGTAATCAGCAAAACATTATTCAAATGTAAAAACGTCAGTGCCTCTTTCATCAATCATTTCCAATGCACGACCACCGCCACGAGCAACACAGGTAAGTGGGTCTTCTGCAACAATTGCAGGTAGTCCAGTTTCTTCCATCAATAATCGATCTAAATCACGCAGTAAGGCACCACCGCCAGTCAAAACGATACCGCGCTCAGCAACATCAGCACCTAATTCAGGTGGTGTTTGTTCCAATGCTGTTTTAACAGCCGCAACAATACCTGATAATGGATCTTGTAAAGCCTCTAAAATTTCGTTGCTGTTTAACGTAAAGCTACGCGGAATACCTTCAGCTAAATTGCGGCCGCGCACTTCCATTTCTCTAACTTCATTGCCAGGATAGGCTGAACCTATTTCTTTTTTGATTTTTTCAGCGGTTGATTCACCAATTAATGTGCCGTAATTACGACGAACGTAGTTAACAATCGCTTCGTCAAATAAATCACCACCAATACGAACAGAAGCAGAATAAACAATACCGTTTAATGAGATAACAGCAACTTCAGTGGTACCGCCACCGATATCAAGCACCATTGAACCACTTGCTTCTTCGACTGGCATGCCAGCACCAATTGCTGCGGCCATTGGTTCTTCAATTAAAAACACATCGCGCGCACCAGCACCAGCAGCAGATTCACGAATTGCGCGACGTTCTACTTGGGTTGAACCACATGGTACACAGACTAATACCCGCGGACTTGGCTTTAAAAAACGACCTTCGTGTACTTTTCGAATAAAATGTTGCAACATTTTTTCAGTGACAGTGAAGTCGGCAATA
>JBFIJJ010000286.1:0-2290 GCA_041600795.1 Methylophagaceae bacterium
AAGCCTAACTAGATATTTAATCAGCGATGATCCTATTGAAAAGTCGGATAAAGAGATACATACAAAAAATGGGTAGTAACACCATGACCAAGACAAATTCTGCCAATAAGTAAACAGCGGCTTTAACTGCTGTTTCGGATTGTTGTTGGATTGCGTTGAGGCCTTGCTCAATATCCAAGCTGTTTTTCAAGCCATCCCACCAGTTACTGTCATTGTGAGATTGTTTATGTGTGTATTGCTGCACGTCAGTTTGAGTGTTTTCTAATACGGTTACTGCATCTTCACGTTGTTGGCTCAAGGCTGATTGCACTTGATAACTAACTAGTATCGTTACCGGTACCATTAAACGCAGAATGGTGAGAACAATAACTAGTTTAAGTAATACCTTTCTTACGTGTTCATTGGTTATGGGCAGGATATACGTCACCAACATAACAATAATGCTTGCCGCTAGGCCAAATTGAATAAACGGTTTATCGGACAGCAATAAAATGATTTGCTGAATGCCCAATGATGCCGATGCTAGTAATAAGATGCTTGAGAATTGTTCAATCAAATCGTTTAGTGGATCAAGTATCTCGCCAGGCGTTAGTGTTAATCCAACACCCATAGGCTCGATAGAGAGCTCCGTACCTTGAGCTACCGAAAGAATGGCGTTGAGTCCTCTAGCAAGTGCAAATACGGTGATGGTGACTTGCAGCATTTTGCTGAGTTGACTATCAATGCCAATGCCGACGGGGATCAGTGCTAGGATCAAAGCTAACAGCATAATTAGCAATGCAAAGCGATGTTGCTTGATCATCGTTCTGTCCGATTACTGATTTGAGCTGCTAAGACCGAAACGACCTTTCTCCTCTATGTTAATAAAAGGCATCAATGTGCCAACATCAAGCTTGGCTTTGAATAGATAATTTAATTCGTTACGTTGGCCAGTTAATAGTTGGTTTAATAAACGTGCACTGCCAAATAGATCAGGACTCGCTTTTATCACAATGTCTGCAGTGCCATAACCTTCGATGCGAGGTAGGTTAGGTTCAGCACCTGTTAGAATACGATTACCTTCAATTTCGACTGAATAACTCATTCCAACCAGAGGTAGGGAGTTACGGTTTGGGTTCACAACACGCAAGCCAATATTAAACTCTGGTGCCAAGCCTGTTGATTCCGGTGCAAGGGTAAACGATGTAATAGATACCTGAGGTTTTTCATAACTGGGAGAGAGAGTGGCACACGCCGTTAATAACATTATCAGCATTACGATAAATGAATTTTTTTGTCGGCGCATGACTCTTCTCCCAATAGGCTATTGCTTTAGTTTACCTCGCTTTGACAAGCTAAACATCACAATTACACCTGATGCTTATGACGCTTGGGCTAATTGTTGTTGATTGATCACACGATTAACACCGTTGAACAACGCTTTGATAGCAGCAGAGGTAATATTTTTATCCTGCCCGACACCAAATAATGCATCACTGTTACCGACTTTAATTTCGACATAACAGACGGCAACGGCATCAGAACCTTCGCCGATGCCATGTTCATGATAATCAACCACGGTTATTGATTGGCCTATTTGAGTTGACAAGGCATTAGCTGCAGCATCAATTGGACCAGTCCCATGGCCTGTTAATAAGGTTTCTACCTGATTATGTGTTGCAACTATGTTAGTGATTACTTCTGATTCTTTATCACTATTTATCTTGCTGTTTTGATAGAAGTATGGTGTTTCTATTGTTAAGTATTCACGTTCAAATAAATTAACGATATCAGTGCTGGTGATTTCTTTACCGTGATCGTCACTGACTTTTTGCACTATTTTGCTAAACTCAATTTGTAAGCGACGCGGCAATTCAAAGCCCGCTTGTTGTTGCAATAAGAAGCTAACGCCACCCTTGCCAGACTGGCTATTAACTCGCACAACAGCATCGTAACTACGGCTAACATCCGCTGGATCAATTGGCAAATATGGCACTTGCCACATTCCGTTAGGGTCTTGTTGAGCAAAGCCTTTTTTGATCGCATCTTGGTGTGAGCCAGAAAACGCCGTAAATACTAAATCACCAGCATAAGGATGGCGAGGATGTACCGGCAATTGTGTACATTGCTCAACTAATTGGCGGATCTGATCAAGTTGGGTGAAGTCTAATTCAGGCTTGATACCTTGTGAATATAGGTTCAAGGCCAATGTGACTAAATCAACATTACCAGTGCGTTCACCATTGCCAAACAAACAACCTTCAACACGATCCGCACCCGCCATAACCGCAAGTTCGGCGGCTGCAACGGC
>JBFIJJ010000287.1:0-2284 GCA_041600795.1 Methylophagaceae bacterium
CCAAACCAGCCTCAATCAAGGCTTCTGTCATTTTTTCTAAATATGCAGCACTGCGAGTAATACCTTTGTAGTCATAACAAGGCTTCTGAAGTGTATCGGTATCTTCAGCAGGAACAACGTGACCTTTTTCTGTTAATTTCAGTAAAGAAAATTCGGGTTCCAAACCAGTTGATAAATTCCAACCATTTTTTTCTAATCGTGCAATTTGATTTTTCAAAACTACACGGGTGTCATAGTCATAAGGTTTGTCTTCGACATAACCATCACAAATAATGCGAGCGTAACCTGGTTGCCATGGCAATAATGACAAGGTTGATAAATCGCCTCGTGCAAAATAATCAGGACCATTTGGTTTGATACCTGAACCAATGATGGCGCCACCTGCAAACCCTGCACCTGGGTTAAGGATAGTTTCAACATGTGCAACTGGTACGGATTTAACTTTCGCTACACCATGTAAATCAACAAACTGTGCCAGCACATACTTAACGTTGTTCTCTTTTAAAAACTGTTTAGCTTCATCTACCGTCTTCATTTCTTTCACCTCTGGTTAGAGTTATTACTATTTATTTGGAAAATAAATTGAGAGTCCAACTGCGCCACCGCCATGTTCTGTCGCCAGTTGATGTAAAACCTTCCACATATAGGCGCCTAAAGTGCCATCACACCATAAACGATATATTTGTTTACTATTAATAGCTTGATGGGTGAGCGTCGCAGAAATATCTGCAACTTGTGTCATTAACACATCTCCGAACTTGAATACTCTGTCACTTAAATCCAATTTGCATAATTCTGAAAACATATCTAAAACGTTATCACCACTGATATAGAAAGAAGCATCTGCTCTAGCAACGTAATACACATCTTTAGGATGTTCTTTTATTGCTTGCTCCAACTTCTTACACACATCATTATCTGGTTGAGCTTCAATAAGAAATTCACTCATTCCTAGACGTAACACTAATGTGTTATCTGTTTCTAGCCATGTGTTTGCCTGTTCAGGTAGTGCTACACCTTGTTTAACTAACCAATCAGCTGCACCTTTACCTTTCACTCCGAACCTATCCAAACAGCTAACATCAGTTACACCAATGGTTGATGTTCGTTTTAGCTCAGCATCTTTACCATCAAAATGAATGGCAACTTCTCTTTGATTAACAATATCCCAGTCAACTTCATAGCCAGCTTGAGCATATGCAACAGGAGTCGTTTTAATTAAGGTAGTCATCGTCATTACCCCTTGCTATGAGTTGTAAATGGTGTTTTAACTACGGTTGCTTTTACTAAGGAACCGTTATCAGTACGTATCGTGAACGTTGAATTAATGCTGGTGTTATTAGGATCAACATAAGCAAAGCCAATAACACGTCCTGCATTTTTACTGTACGAGATACTGGTAACACGTCCTTTAATATCCTTACCTGAAATCACTAGGTTGCAATCCTTTGGCATCTGTCCAGAAAAGTTCTCATCTAGTACAAAAGCTACTGAGCGTTGACGTAGTGGTTTCTTGGCAATGATTTCAAAGCTTCGTTTACCAATGAAGAATGGCTTACTCATTTCAAGAGCTGACTCGATCCCTAAGTCTAACGGTGTTGTTAAACCATCAGTATCGTATCCAGGCAAATGATGCCCCATCTCTAAACGCAAGAGTCGTTGAGTATCGGTACCAAAAGGACGAATTCCAAAAGGACGACCTTCTTTTATTAGCAATTCCCATATAGCTAACATACTGTCGGCTGGCACGTGCAGTTCATACCCTTGCTCAGCAACAAAGGCGACTCTCATGACATTTATCGATAGACCATTGATTGTGTGTTGTTGAACGCTACTTACAGGGAAGTTGTCATTATCGATTCTTTCTTCAATAACACCATTCAATACGTCTTTAGCCATCGGCCCGACGACATTGATAATTCCGTAAGCACCTGTAACATTGACCAATACAACATCTAATTGCCAAATTTGAAGCCATCGTTGCATTTCACGATATACAACTGCTGCATTACTGGTTCCTACTGTAATGTAAAACAATTCATCACTAATACGACTTGCCAAACCATCGTCTGCAATAACCGCAGATTCATCTAATGATAAGACATAGCGTGTTTCACCCACTTTCTGATCGATAAAAGTGCCTGTGAAGAAGCGATCTAAAAATGCAGCGGCGTCAGGACCACACACTTCAATTTTTCCTAATGAACTACCATCAATAATGCCTACTCTTTTGAATACATCTTCGGCTTCTTGTTGAATGATTTCATTAACACTTAAGTTAGGC
>JBFIJJ010000288.1:0-2278 GCA_041600795.1 Methylophagaceae bacterium
CTTATCATGCTGCTTATTTAACACTATCGCTGCTTGTTCAACTAAGTCCGTGAGTGAGAATAATGGCTGCTGTTGTGCTGCTACTAACTGTTCCAAATCTGCAGTCATCGTTGTCGCATCAATCTCATTACGCTCAGGATGTAATAATGAAAATAAAGCCGACTGTTCAACATCTGCCACCGTGCCCCAACTAATTACACAGCGCTCTCTGGCTCGCGTTAAGGCGACATATAACAAACGTAAGTCTTCGGCTTGTTGTTCTTGTTCAAACAACTGTTTAGCCTTGGTTAAATCGGGTTCAGCCATGGCAACATAAGCAGCATTATTCTGTTCAGGATCGTGATATTGAACTAACTCGCTATTGTTTCTACGCGAATTGACATGCCATAAAAATGGACAAAATACGATCGGATATTCCAAACCCTTACTTTTATGAATAGTGATAATTTTGACCAAATGTTCATCACTTTCTAAACGTAACTGAGCGGTTTCATCATCGCCATCAACTGATGCCCGATGCGATGATAACCAAGTGATGACTGAATCTATTGCGCTTTTCTGGCGTTGGCAATAATCTTGAATCAGCTCAGCTAAATGATAAAGATTGGTCAGTTGACGTTCGCCCTGCTGATGCGCCAACAAACGTTGTTGCACAGCTTGCGACACCATCAAATGCCGGAACATCGACATAAAACCTTGCTTTAGCCAAAGCTGATGCAGTTCATAGAATAAATCGAAATACGGCAGCCAATGTTGTTCATCTTGCTGACATTGATACAACTCATTGGCAGTCAGACCAAACAAAGGTGATGCTAACACCGTGGTAATACGGGCAACATGATTGGGCTCAGCAACGGCTAACAATAATCGCTCCATCATGATTGCTTCATCTGAGGCAAAAATCGTTTCACGTCCCTGCTGCACACTGTTGATACCACGTTGTAATAAACGCTGTTGAATTTCACTAGCTTGAATATGATTGCGTACCAACACGGCAATATCGCCACCCGATAAAGGACGTTGTTGTTCGTCTTCAACCAACATTGCTTGATGGTTTTGTGCCAAATTTAATATGCGTGCAATTTCATCGGCGGTTGAATTAGCAGCCAATTGCATCATATCCTGCTTAGTCATCACTTCGCCGGTGTTTGCCCACATCAGTTGCAGCGGCGCGCAATCACTTTGCTCAATAGCTAATGCAACGTCAGATGGTCGAGCAGCATCAACGGCATGGAATGGAATATCGTCATAGATAAAGGGGCTATCTTGGCGTTTAAACAACGCATTAACTGCTGACACTAAATCAGGATGAGAACGCCAGTTTTTATCCAAAGTATGTTCATGTTCAGTGGCGGATTTAGCCGTGAGATAAGTGAAAATATCAGCACCACGGAAACTATAAATAGCTTGTTTCGGATCGCCAACAAAAAACGTAGGCAAACCGCTGTTTTGATAGATGCGACGAAAACTCTGATATTGCACTGGATCCGTATCTTGAAACTCATCAATCAGTGCCGCTTGATATTTGTCACGTAATAAAGCCACCAACTGCTCGCCATGCTCTGCTGTTAATGCACGCTCAAGATTGATCAATAAATCATCATACGATTGCACTTGTTGCTGTTGTTTTAATGCAGGTAGTTTATCGTTGAGATACGTAAGCAAGTCCAAACGTAATATTTGTAGCTGAATTGAACGTGCAAACTCCAATTGCCGATAGGTCTCAAGCAAAGCGTCACAGGCAGGCCAAAATGAGAGTTCAGGTAAAACCTGATCTTTTTTGAGAGCATCTTCAAGTTTTTCTGGGGTAAAACGATCAAAGTTTTCAAATAAAGTGGCGGGGGGTGATGTTTGTTCTAATAAAGCCATCAGTTGCAATAACCATTTATCAACACTGCTTGTGCGATATTTATTGCCGTTTAATAACGCTTTATTTTGCAAGGTAGCAATCACTTGATCTTGCTGTTGTTCCCACACTATTTTAACCAACTCAAATTGTTGTATAACAGCGTGTTGTGCTTTGTCAGCATCACTATCAGGTAAATCAAGATAATTCAGATACGGCTTACCGATTAAAGCTCGAATCGATCCTAATAATGATTCTGGTGTTTGATTTTTAGCTAATAAATACGCTGCAAACTCAGGTGTTGCTTGACCAATAGTACAGCGCCAAAAATCATCAGTGGCGGCTTGTAAGATTTCACGTTCATCACCAATCAAATCAACATCAAAGCGTAAGCCACTTTCAAAGGCATAGTCTGTTAATACACGCTGACAA
>JBFIJJ010000289.1:0-2259 GCA_041600795.1 Methylophagaceae bacterium
CTATTAACAAAGGTCGGACTATTGCAATGATGACATTGCCTGAATTGTTGATACCCACAGGCATGACAGACTTTATTGTTTGCAGGCAGACGAACACCACATTGTTGGCATTGGCCTTTACTAATACGTTTATTCATCAGTCTTTGATGTGAGAATATTTTCTTTTGCAGAAAATAAATAAGCGCAAGAGCAGCCAGAATCCCTATCACCATCATCAGGTAATACCAAATCGCTACCAGCTTAAAGGATTCAAGTAGCTCAATCAGATGTTTGAGCAGTTTTTGCGGAAGAATATCGTAAACCAGCTCCATTATCTTAAAGATAACCGGGATGAATGCCACAACTAATAGATGTGTCGATACCAAAGTCTGATATGGCTTGTTTCGTTTAATGCTGCTTGAATACCAGAAATAGAACAACATAATGAGCGGTAACAGAAAAGCCATTTCCATAGCTAGTCGTTTGAGCGGATACCAGAAATTAAGACGTCTTAATTCGCTTAGTAGTTCTGTTTTCATAGCAGTTGTTGAGGATTCTGTAAGACCCAAAAACTGCTGGATAGTTTGATTCTCGAGCAACATCACTTTGATGGCAGTTTCTTTTGCAATCAATTGATTCAGTCGATTTTTCTGCTCGGTTGTCTGTTGTTCCAGTGCGTGTGTTGATGCGACATTCTTATCTGCAATCGCCTCTAACAATGACGTATCGTAAGTAGCTTGACTACGTTCAAGCTCTGATTTTACTTGCTGCGTCTGGTTTCTGGTTCGCTGATATAAACTCAGATTGTCCGATAACTTATTATCGTTCTTAATAGCGCTTAGTAAAGTTGATATTGGTTGGCACAATGTGTGTTCATCGTTGATGGATGTTGTATCTTCTATGTAGTAATAGCTTTGGTTATAGCTCGATACAATTGTAGCCAAACGAGGCAATCGGTTATCCTGATTCCAGTCTTGATCGATAATGATGTCGCGGCAGTGTTGCGGGATAGTTTCAGAAGGCGTGAGCAGTTGGCTTGTATGATCATCAAGCCCACTGAATATGGCGTTCAGAATAAATAAATCCAGAAATAAAACAATGATCAGAACTGTTTTACCAATAGGGTGATTATCTAGTCTAGTGAGATCTTGCCGGATACGTTTTACCTTGCTTGTGATATTGCCCAACATAATGATTCTCCCTGAAATAGCCGTAACATGAGAGTAAGGCTAAGTAAGTACAATCTAGCATATTGCATTTTGACAAACAGGTAAAACGGTAGAACTTACGGTCTCTTTGTGGCTCTATGAAATAATGGTTCATGCACAGATTCGCGTGAGAATCGCCAGCAAGCAATGACAATTGCCACGGTTGAAAAGCCAACCAATACGGCGATATCTGTTGTGATAGAAAAATCAGTATTCACATTAGGTACTGCGTGTTTAAGTAGATCAACGCCATAACTAAATGGATTTATTTGCACGATATAGTGTAAATAGGCAGGTAAGTTATTCACCGGATATAAGGCACCGCTTAGGAAAAACACCGGAAAAATAAAGAAATTCATAATCACGGCAAAATTATCAATACTCTTAGACCACACAGCAATTAAACCGCCAATCGCAGCACAGCAAACAGCTGTTAACAAAGCAGGCAATAACAACATAAATGCGATTTTTATGGGAATTAACCCCAAAACAAGTAACAAGACCAATAACAATATTGCCTGTACCATCGCGGTCAATGTCGCCGCGATTAATTTTGAAATAACTATCCAATAATGTGCGATAGGGGCAATCATCATCATCCGCATCACACCAAACTCTTTGTCATAAACCAGCGTTAAAGCTGATAGCAATGATGCAAATAACAAGGTCATAGCTAAGATACCGGGTACCAAGAACGTTAAATATCCCTCTTGTTGAGAACCTTGCAGCATACTGCCGACACCAGAACCGATGACTAACAACCAAATCATTGGCCGCACCATTGAACTGATTAAGCGAGCACGTTGACGGAATAACTTGCTTAACTCTCGACCAACAACCGCTTTAACTGGGCGCCAACTCATTCTTGGTTTCCTTTGCTTGGATGACACACTACCCACAAATAGACATCATTCAAATTGGGACGACGCCATTGCATAGAAGAAATTGTGTCGCCTAATGTCTTTTGTAGCTGAAAGAAATCGACATCGTGTGCAGCAATTTTAAAACTCAACTGCTGATCTTCTTGGATTGGCGTGCCAAATAATGGCGATAATTGGGCAATAGTTTGTGC
>JBFIJJ010000290.1:0-2243 GCA_041600795.1 Methylophagaceae bacterium
GTTAATTTGCATGCGGATTACAAAGTGACGTCAACTATTAAGTTATTTGCTAAAGTCGACAATGTGTTTGATAAAGAGTATGCAAACTTTGGTTTATTAGGCGAACCAGATGAAATATTTCCAACAATGTCCAATCCACATTTCCAAGGGGTTGGTGCACCAAGAGCAGGTTGGATAGGTGTAAAAGTCTCAATGTAATATAAGCGATTGAACTTAGTTACATTATTGCCGTGATGTTGTTATTAACATCACGGTATTTTTTTAGTCGTTAAAACGCATTGAAAGATCGATTGCCCTAATATCTTTAGTCAAAGCACCAATTGATATTCTATCGACGCCTGTTTCTGCGATAGCTCGAACATTGTCTAGGCTTATGCCGCCTGATGCCTCAAGTTTAGCTTGACCTTGGTTTAATGCGACCGCTTTTACTAATGCATCAGTTTCAAAATTATCTAATAAGATAATATCTGCCTTTGCATTTAAGGCTTGCTGTAATTCAACAAAGTCTTCTACTTCTACTTCTACTGGAATATCGGGATGGGACTGTTTTGACATTGCCACAGCGGCTTTAATTGAACCTGCTGCTTGAATATGATTTTCTTTAATTAAAACACCATCAAATAAACCAATACGGTGATTAAATCCTTTGCCACAGCGCACGGCATATTTTTGAGCTAAACGCAGTCCAGGAATTGTTTTTCTAGTATCTAAAATTTCTACTGCCAAGCCAGCAACTGCATCGGTATAGCGCGATGTTAGTGTTGCCGTTGCAGATAAGGTTTGAATGAAGTTCATCGCAGTGCGTTCACCCGTGAGCAAGGCACGAGCTGACCCTGATAATTCGCAGATCACGTCATTTTCTTGCATCTTATCGCCATCTTCGAAATGCCACGTGACGGCAATGTTTTTGTCTAGCTGAGTAAAAACTTCATATAACCAAGCCTGACCGCATAAGGTAGCTGCTTCCCGTGTAATAATTGTCGCCTTTGCAATTGAATCAGCCGGAATCAAGTCAGCGGTTAGATCGTGTTGACCAATATCTTCTTGCAGTGCTAGTTTGACTTGTGCGTGAATATCACTTGCAGCTATGGTGTTTTCGATTGTCATTGAATGTTAGTACGAGAAATTTAAATAAGGTTATTAGGTTAACTGTTGGATGCACAATTTTCTATCTTTATTAAATTATTTCCTTAAATGTGCTCGTGCTTGTGCAGTCGTTGGTGTAACAATAACTATCCGCTAGCGTCAAGATTGTTTGCATGTCATGATTTGTTAAGATCGCCGATGATCTTACGTCATCACACAATGTTTTAAACAAAATAAAGGTTCAATTTTGCAGGTTGATATCAGATCAGGCTTATTAACAGAAGCAAAGTATCATTGCTCGCCAAATCAAGACGAGCGTCCTGATGGCGATGATATAACAGGTATTGTTATACATAACATCAGCCTGCCGCCAGGCGAATTTGGTGGTGGTTGGATCGATGATTTATTTTTAAACCAACTTGATTCGACGGCACACCCTTATTTCCACGATATTGCACAATTAAAAGTATCTGCTCATCTGCTCATCCGCAGAAATGGTGATGTTATTCAATATGTGCCGTTTCATAAACGCGCATGGCATGCAGGTGTGTCATGTTGGGATGATCGTGAACGATGTAATGATTTTACGATTGGCATTGAGCTAGAAGGCTGTGATGACCAAACGTTTGAACAGCAACAATATCAACAGCTCGCCAATGCGATAAAAGCGTTAATACAAGCCTATCAGAGGCTGACATTAGACAGGATAACTGGACATAGTGATATTGCACCGGAACGTAAAACGGACCCTGGCCCACATTTCGATTGGCACTATCTTCATCAGTTGTTAATTAATTAAGCAATCCGCCTGTTGCTTGCAGTGATGTTAAGTTTTTATCACTGACCCATGCAACGAGTGCATGCTGGGATTTATCTGAGCCCAAAACAGCGGCCTTATCCATAGAAGCATAAAACTGATTATTGGCATCGTGTGACATAGCTACTTGCTTGAAATCAACCACAACAAAATCATGGTGCAAGGTACGGCCGTTATTTTCACCTGCTTTGACATCGATAGTTATATCCATTTTTAAGGTTGCAACATTCAGAATCAGATTTGATGGTGTTGTGATAGTTGGTGTGTAGGTAGCAGTGATGTTGTCATTCACATCAAGTGCTAGTTTACCAACAGATTTTGCTTGTACAGGTTTTGGTAA
>JBFIJJ010000291.1:0-2230 GCA_041600795.1 Methylophagaceae bacterium
ATCGCAGTATTTCTTCCTCACTAATAAGGCAGAATAAATGCGACATTGAATTTGATGCTACGCCAATATTTCAAAATGTACAACTGTTAAAAATAACAAAAACACTTATGTTTTCAATGGGTAATGAATGAGTTATACATTACTGATGTTATTGGACTAACCATCCAAGATGGCTATGCGCTATTGGTTTTATATTGAATATTATGTGTCTATTTTTGGTTGTTCGTTACAGCGGCAACGTAGCTCGATAATATAAATAAAACTGTTTTGCTGTGCGACCACTATGACTACCTCGACCCATAGCATAGCTTTGGGCAGCTTCATGCAATTGTTGTTTATTAATGGTCAGACCACAAAATAATGAGTCGACAATATCAAAATAATGCTCCCAATTAGCAGGGTAGAATGACAGCGTTAACCCAAAGCGATCCGATAAAGCCAGTTTATCTTCTAGGCTGTCGACATAATGAATTTCACCATCAATAACATGGCTTAATTGGTTTTCGGATTGTTGTTCAGGTAATAAATGACGTCGATTAGAAGTAGCATAGAGTAAAACATCGCTAGGGGGGAGTTCTAGGCCACCTTCAAGTAGTGTTTTTAATGGTTTATAACTGGTTTCACCTGCTTCGAATGACAGATCATCACAAAAGATAATAAAACGGAATTGTTCATCTTCGAGTTCTAAAGAATCAAGAATTTCAGGTAACCATGCCAAATCAGCCTTATCTATTTGCACCATGCGTAAACCATCTCCTGCCAGTTCATTAAGTAGGGCTTTTATCAGAGAAGATTTGCCTGTGCCGCGTGCACCCCATAGCAAACTATGGTTACTGGTTTTACCTTCAAGAAAGTGACGAGTATTGTCGAGCAAGGCTTGTTTTTGTTGGTCAATACCTCGCAAATCAGTCATGGTGACTGGATCAAGTCGTGTTATTGGTTTTAGCTGCTGGCTATTGCTTCGCCAGATGGCCGCATGAAACTGATGCCAGTCGATCCGCATATTATTCTCCAGAAAGATCCATATTTAAACAGTGCGTAGCATATCACTCTGTTGCAAATTCACGCTGCTGGAATGGCAAAATTAAAAAGTGATTGTGACTTGATAGCCGTGCTCGTTAGCGAGGGTGTGATACTGCCAGCCTAGTTTCTCAGCCAGCTGTGCGGTTAATTGTAAGCCTAGGCCAAATCCTAGATCAGATGATTGCCCTTGAGCAACATCGTTATGATCTGTATTAATAATAGTGACAGTATTATCGTGTTGCTCAATACTAATATCGCCTTGCAAGGTATGTTGAAAGGCATTACGGATTATGTTGCCTAATACAATTCGGACAGGGTATTCCGGTTGCTGAATGGTAAACGCTTGGGTTGATAGTGATAACTCAATCTGTTTATTGTTGAGTAAGTAATGTGATTCTTCAGATAGTTGAGTAATTATGTCCTGTAAGTTAACAGTGGTATTCGGCAATGCTTCTGTCAGATCGCGACTGAGCCAGAGTAGTGTTTCGCTCAAATTTTTCATGGTCAAACTAGCACGGTTGATGCGCTCTATAATCTGCTCGACTTTGGGGTCAATATCAATTGCAGTTGATTGTTTAAGTTTATCTAATAACTCGATATTATTTCGGATAACACTGATCGGTGTGCGTAGTTCATGACTGGCAAATCCTAGAAAATGCTGTTCGCGTTCTAGACTGTGCTGGGCTGACGAGAGGCTATTTTGAATTAAAGCAGCCATTTCATTTAGTTCGGAGTAAGAGAAGTTTGGTGGCTGTTTACTTAAATTTTTGGCATTCAATGAATGTGTCCATGCCACTAATTGGCTAATGGGCTGAGACACACGACGAAGCATGAGCCAAATTATCAGAGTGAGCGCAACAATGACGCCACTACTGATAACCCACAATAGTTGCTTACTTTGTTTTATGTTTTCGCCTATTAATTTTGATGCGTTGGCAATCGTTGCACGTTGGCTGATAAATAAACGCTCATTATTAATATCTAATTGGATCAAAAAATAGATGACATCTGGTCGAGAAAACATAGGAGCATCAGCATATTTATAGAGCTGATTTTTTGATAATGGTTGTTCGAATAGTTGTTGAATTATTTCTGGTTGTTGAGACCATTGATGACTGATTGCATAACCATTAAATACGTGGCTTTGCTCACGCAATTCAGGTGAAGTCGTTTCAACATAACTCAACGCCGCTCGTTCCATATTGGC
>JBFIJJ010000292.1:0-2190 GCA_041600795.1 Methylophagaceae bacterium
CCAGACCCAAATCAATTGCGGTATAACAGTTAGCAACACTTTGTGCTTCAACACCCTGCGCTGCATCCACAACTAATAATGCACCTTCACATGCGGCTAACGATCGAGAGACCTCATAAGAAAAGTCAACATGGCCCGGTGTATCAATAAAATTAAGTTGATATGTCTCACCATCTTTGGCTTTGTAATATAAAGACACGCTTTGCGCCTTAATAGTAATGCCGCGTTCTTTTTCAATATCCATTGAATCAAGCACTTGCGATGACATTTCACGGGCAGTCAAACCACCACACACCTGAATAAAACGATCGGCTATCGTCGATTTACCGTGGTCAATATGGGCAATAATGGAGAAGTTACGGATGTGATCCATAAAAATAAAATAACCTTCTGAACAGTAAAAAATCGGCCAGAACAAATGTTGCTGGCCGATTTGTAGTAATTAACTGCTAGATTTTACGGCAAAATCGGCTTGCTGTCGTGCCTTAAATGCCTTGTTTACCCAGTCTATTCTTTTTCTATTTTCAATGCTAAGAACAAAGCACCTTCGCCACGTTGCACTAGAACAGGAATAGCTCTATCAGTTGGTAATTGTTCTGACAATTCCAAGAATTGTTTTGCATCTTTAATTTTTTGATTATTAATGCTGATCAATATGTCACCGCGGCGTATGCCCGCCTCAGATGCTGGACCAAGATCAACATCTGCAACCATTACCCCTTCTGCAACGTCATATTGTTGCTGTTGTTGTTCTGTTAAATCAACCAGTTCAATAGCAAGTCTTTTATCAATTAAACCGCCAGATTTACCGGTATTCTGGGCCATTTCCTCTTCTTCAGGTAATTGTTCAATAACAACCGATATCATTTTATGTTTGTTATTTCGCATAATTTCAACCGGTACAGATTTACCTATTTCAGTGCGACCAACAATCGGTGGCAATGCTGATGAACTATCTATTGTTTTACCATCAAATTTCAGAATAACGTCACCAGCTTCAAAATCAGCTTTTGACGCTGGGCTATTTGGTATAACTCGCGACACAATCGCACCCTGAGGTTTATCTAAACCAAATGATTCTGCTAACTCACGAGTGACATCTTGGATTGCAACGCCTAACCAGCCACGGCTAACAAAACCTTTCGATTTAATTTGAGCGACTACATCCATGACTACATCCATCGGAATTGCAAACGATACCCCCATAAACCCACCTGTGCGGCTATAGATTTGTGAGTTGATACCGATCACTTCACCATCAAGGTTAAATAACGGGCCACCAGAGTTACCAGGATTAATTGCAACATCAGTTTGAATAAAAGGTACATAACTATCGCTTGGTAAACTGCGACCTAAAGCACTGATAATGCCTGCTGTTGCTGAATGGTCGAAACCAAATGGTGTGCCTATTGCCAACACCCACTCGCCAACTTTTAAATTCTTGGAATCACCCAGTTTAACGGTTTTCAACCCCGTCGCTTCTACTTTAAGTAAGGCCACATCACTACGTTCGTCACTGCCTAATACTTTGGCTTCATACTCACTGCGGTCACTAAAACGAACTACAATTTCATCAGCATCTTTAATTACATGGTGATTTGTTAAGATGTAGCCATCTGATGACAACACAAACCCAGAACCTAAAGAACGGCCTTCATAAGGCTGCGGTTGTCTATTCTCAGGATTATCGAAAAAATGTTTGAATAAATCATCAAATGGCGTTCCTTCTGGAATTTGCAGATTAGGCGCCATCTGGGACAGTGTCCGTTTTTCTTGTTTATTAACTGCACTGATATTGACTACTGCGGCTGCATTGTCAGCAACAAGCTCTGTAAAATCAGGTAGGTTTGCTGCATATACATTTAAGCTTAGTAGCAACCAAGCTAAGAAAACGCTTAATTCTGTCCAAACTTTTCTTTGTTTCATTTATTTTCCTCAATAATTCTGGCTTGAAATCGATCTGTTTTAGTACTTAGACGAGTTTTTACCCAATAAAACCCAGCAAATAGACCTGCGAACCCAAAAATAATTTCAAATAATTCATTTAAATTTAAACTGTGTGCGATAGCTGCACATACAAACATCAACAGTAACGGAACGATGTACATCATAAACGTGCCTTGTAGTAATGCTTCTTCTGGAATAGCGAGTTGCACATCCTCACCAATAACAACATCATGAGTTTTAGGA
>JBFIJJ010000293.1:0-2130 GCA_041600795.1 Methylophagaceae bacterium
AATAAACTTATCTAAAATACTATAGTGACGTAGGGGCATTTCATCTCCGAAACAGACATTTCAATGTACGAGTGTTTATTTTTCAAAAAACTCTTGTAGGGTTGCCGCCAATTCCCGCGGTTGAAACTTAGGTACATAAGCATCTGCACCGACATTTTTCCCCATATTCATATTTGCGACTGCAGTAAGTGATGAATGCATAATCACAGGTAAATGCTGCAATCTTGGATCTGCTTTAATTTTCTGAGTTAATACATAACCATCCATTTCCGGCATTTCAACGTCAGTTAATATTGCTTGTATTTCTGAAGTGATATTTACACCTTTTGCTTCGCATTTATTGGCCATATCACTGAGCAAAGCCCATGCTTCCGCACCATTTTTAGCAGAAATATGATTCACACCCATATGGTCAAGGGCTTTAGCAATTTGTTTGCGAGCAACTGCAGAATCATCAGCAAACATTATGGTATGTACTTGATCAGAGCTTAGTTTATGAATACCATCAAATAGAGCCTCATCATAAAAGTCTCCTGCATCAGCTAGCACTTTTTCAACGTCCATAATCATTACGAGGCGACTATCTGGTAACTCAGATACAGCAGTAACTAAACCACCTAGACGTTTAGATAATAACGGAGGTGGCTCTTTAACCTGCTCCCAGTTCAAACGTTGAATTGTATCAACAGATGACACTAAAAATCCCTGAACATGGGTATTGTATTCAGTAATCATCAAAATTCTAGCTTCATCGTTCGATTCTAATTTACAGAATTTTTGTAAATTAATGATGGGGACCATATCACCGCGTAAACTCACAAACCCTTCTACGCCATCGGGCATTTCTGGCGCACTTGTAATCTCTGGAATATTGAGCACTTCACGAACTTTAAATACGTTGATACCAAAAACTTCATTACGTCCAGTTTTATCACTTGTACCCAAACTAAACAGTAAAACCTCTAAATGATTCGTTCCAGCTAGTTTCGTTCTCTCATCAATTGAGTCTATCAGTGTAGCCATAATGATTTATGTTCCTAAATTAATTAACATCATGTATCAATACTATATACTTTAATAACCTCGACTAGAACATAGATTGCCGTTTTATTGTTATAAAAGCGGTTAATTTTGTCACTTACAATCTATTTTCAGGCCCATTCTCTATGGTCATTATTGAGCAGAGCAAAATTTAAGCCTACTTTTTAAGAAGATCGTATTTATAAAATCCAGTAAATCACTTTGGTCAGCGCTCTAATATTTAGAAATTAACATCTTTGAAACTATTTAAGGTTACAATAACCCCTTGATGGTAGGCAGAAAATGGTATCAACAGAGAATTGAGCTCGCTCAACAACTCGTTCAGTCATACCTAAAACCATGCATGTTCTACCAATTACGTCAACTCAGCATTTGAACAAACGTTCAAATTAAGCATGACAATTTACCTATATCGAGAAAATCGCTGTCAATGTCCAAAGATAAAATGCAAGATCCCTATTCTTCCCGCGAAGCGGATAAATATGAAAATCCGATTCCAAGTCGTGAATTTATCCTTGAATTACTGAAACAAAACAATCGTCCATTAACAGGTCGAAATATTAGTAGGCTCCTTGGCTTAAAAGGCGAAGAGCAAACTGAAGCATTGCGTAGACGTTTACGTGCAATGGAAAGAGATGGGCAATTATTACGTAACCGTAAAAATGCCTATGGCATTATCGCAAAAATGAATTTAATTAGCGGTCGTATCATGGGCCACCCCGATGGATACGGCTTCCTGATTCCTGACGAAGGCGGCGACGACTTATTCCTAAACGAACGCGAAATGCGCGTTGTACTTCATGGTGATAAAGCCATTGCTCGAGTTACTGGCGTAGATCGACGTGGACGTAAAGAAGGTGCCATCGTTGAGGTCATTCAACATGGCAATGAGCGTATTGTTGGTCGTCTATTTGTCGATGCTGGTATTTATTTTCTTGTGCCGAACAATCGTCGTATCAGCCAAGATATCTTGATTCCACCAGAAAACCTGATGAATGCAAAAGAAGGTCAAATTGTTGAGATAGAAATTACTGAACATCCCAATCGCCACCGTTCACCATTAGGGAAAATTGTTAATGTCTTAGGTGA
>JBFIJJ010000294.1:0-2102 GCA_041600795.1 Methylophagaceae bacterium
GCAAGGTGTCGCCACCGTGTTCATTGCCAATATCTATGGTGTTGAATTAGGAATCGTAGGTTATTTAACCGTAATTTTAATGTCTGTGTTGGCATCAATTGGCACTGCTGGTGTACCAGGTGTTGGTTTGGTGATGTTATCAATGGTGTTTACACAAGTAGGCTTACCTATTGAAGGGATTGGCTTAGTGTTAGGTGTCGACCGACTAATGGATATGATTCGAACAGCAGTTAACGTATCTGGTGATGCAATGGTGTCAACGGTCGTCGCTAAAAGTGAAGACAAGTTAGATTTAGCTATTTATACAAATCCTAATGCTGGATTGGTTGACGATGATGAGGTTAAAGTTGATGAACAAGTTGAACTAGAGCTTGCTCAGACCATTCAAAAGACACATGATCAGAGCTAAAAAAACGCTATAAAACAAGGGAAATATTAGGTCTTTTTATAATTCTGAACCCAGTCTATTACCTTCTCAGCTGGCATTGGACGAGCAATACCATAACCCTGGGCTAATCGACAGCCTAACTCAAGCAACTTAGCACCATGTTCTGCTGTTTCAACCCCTTCGGCAATGACTTCTCGATGAAATACCTTGGCAAGTTTGACCACACCTTCAACAATGGCTTGGTCTGCCATATCTACTAACATGTCACGCACAAAAGTTTGGTCTATTTTCAAGGTTTTAACAGGAAGACGTTTTAAATACGATAATGATGAATAGCCCGTACCAAAATCATCGAGAGCAAATGACACGCCAAGTAGCTTGCTGGTAGACATTACAATCTGGGCAGTTTGAACCGTTTCTAATGCTGACGTTTCTAGGATTTCCATTTCCAGTAACTCTGAAGAAACGTCTGGATAGTGTGCCAAGGCGGCTTCCAATTTCTCTATAAAATCTGAATGTTGAATTTGCCTTGCCGCTACATTGACACTCACTGGTATGATATTTCCCGTCATTTGCCACTGCAAAATTTGTGATAAGGCTTGGTCTATTACCCAATCACCGATTTTAACGATAAGATCATGATTTTCAATTAAAGGCAGAAAGTCAAATGGTCCCAGCAAGCCACGTTCAGGGTGTTGCCACCGAATCAAGGCTTCCATACCGACAACTTCGCCCGTCTTTAAATTCACTTTTGGTTGATAATAAAGACAAAATTCCTTATTTTTAAAAGCGATTTGAATCCGCTCTATATGTTGATGCTGTTTATGGATTTCTTGGTCAAGGTTTGCATCAAAAATATGATAACGATTTCGTCCAGCCTGTTTTGCTTCGTACATCGCTAAATCGGCATGACGTAATAATGTATCGGCATCAGAATCATCGGTCGGGAATATAGTAACGCCAATGCTTGCTGACACACGATGGCTGATATCATTAATTACGACGGGGGTTGTAATGAGCTCATTTATTCTAACCATTGATGCATCAACCTCATCAATGTTATTGATATCGCTGAGTAAAATAACAAACTCATCGCCACCAATGCGCGCAATGGTATCCCCAGTTCGAATTTCAGCAGATAAAACGCCAGCAATTTCAATTAATAGCTTATCGCCAATATCATGACCATAACTATCATTAACCGCTTTAAAACCATCTAAATCTAAGAAACACACTAATAGTAGTTTATTATTTCGTTTTGTCTGAGCTAAATTCTGAGATAAACGATCAGCTAATAGAACTCTATTAGGTAAGCCTGTTAGCGAGTCATAATGCGCCATGGTTTTAAGCTGTTTTTCTGTTTGTTTCATCTCTGTAATATCATTAAAAACAGCGACATAATGGGTGACAGTGCCGGCATCATCATGAACGGCACTGATACTGGCTCGTTGTGCAAATACGTCACCATTTTTCTTGCGATTCCATATTTCGCCGTGCCATAGACCTGTATTATTAAGATCTGACCAAAGAGTTTGATAAAAAACATCATCATGCAATCCAGAACTTAAGATACGTGGATTTTGCCCAACTATCTCTTCTGCTGAATAACCTGTGATTTGTGAAAAGGCATTATTAACTGTAATAATTTTGTTGTCAGCATCTGAGATGACGATACCTTCCCAAGCATTATCAAACACACTGGCATGTAATCGTA
>JBFIJJ010000295.1:0-2085 GCA_041600795.1 Methylophagaceae bacterium
CATGTCATCAAGACGAAGGCGTGTGGCAAATAATGATTGGTGAGCATCACGAAGTACAACATCTGTAATTCCTAATGCATTAGCTTTTTCGGTCATAGTTATGGCCTTATTAAAAATCAAAAATATGAATTATTTATGGCGCGAGCGAAATTTCTTAACGGCTGCGCTTATTACTGAAATGGTAGTTGTATCTTCTGTGGGTGATTCGGATGAGGGATGAACATGCTCGTGATGGGGAATGACTGCTGTGGGAGACGGCACACCTTCTTCAGGTAGTACACCAACATTTCGTTCATAACGCGTAATTAACTTTGACATGATGCCAGTGGCAAAAACGAGCAACGTTAAGAAAATAAAAACAAAGCCCATACCAAATAGCATCAGTGTAAAACCATCACTCATTAAGTTAGATTTATCCATCACTTAGGTCCCCAGTAAAAATGGTAACGTACTAATATCAAGCACTTAATAACAAACAGCCGGTAATTATATCATTTATCACTAGTCAGGCATGAATTGCACATACGCTATGCAATAAAAACGTCATATTTGGGTGGCAGCTTAATGCAGGAATGATGATCAATATGACCAATTTATTTAAGTTATTACTGCTATAGCATGTTGATTAAAGGCATAATTACATGTTGAACTTTTTTTGGAGTAATTATGTCGCCTGATTCAGAAGATTTCTGGTTTTTGCCTTTGGGCGGTACCGGTGAAATTGGTATGAATATGAATCTGTATGGTCATGATGGTCAATGGCTTATGATCGATTGTGGCGTCATTTTCGACAAAAACACAGATGTTGATGGCGAAGCATTGCCATCAATACAACCTCATGTACAAATGGCGGATCCGCAATTTATAGTTGATCGTCGTCAGGCATTAGCTGGATTGATTATTACACATGCTCATGAAGACCATATTGGCGCCGTAGCCTACTTATGGCCACAGTTACGCTGCCCAGTCTATACAACCGCATTCACCGCTGAAATATTACGTCGAAAATTAGTTGAAGTTGGATTAGACAAAGAAGTGCCTGTTACCATCGTCGAGGGTGGTCAACACCTTTCAATTGGTAAGTTTAATGTCGAATGGGTGCGTTTAACCCACTCGATACCTGATCCTTATTCATTAGTGATCAGTACTGCTGTTGGCAAAGTGTTTCATACCGGTGATTGGAAGCTTGATCGAGCGCCAGTGATAGGTGAGGGTTTTGATAGCGAACGCTATCAGCAGTTAGCTAACGAAGCTATTGATGTCATGGTATGTGATTCGACCAATGCTAATGTCATTGGGCAATCAGCAACTGAGGCCAGTCTTTATAAAGGCTTAAAACATCACATAGAACAGGCAAAAGGTCGTGTCGTTGTCGCTTGCTTTGGAAGTAATATCGCGCGATTGCATACCCTTGCAAAAATTGCCCAAGAAACAGATCGACATCTTGGCTTATTAGGACGTTCATTAATCAATATGATGTCGGCAGCCCGTGCCACCGGGCGTTGGCACTATGGCAACAGTCTTGTTGATTCAAAGTATTTAAGTCTTCTGCCTGCCAATACCATTTTATTGGTGGCAACAGGCAGTCAAGGTGAACCTAGAACGGCTTTAAATCGTTTGAGTATGAATGATTTTCGTGACTTGCAACTAGAACCGGACGATACCGTCATTTTTAGTTCAAAAATGATTCCTGGCAACGAGTTAGCTATTGAAGCATTAATTGACCGTTTAAAAGCATTGAAACTAAATGTGATTACTGCAGAAACAAGTATTGAGCCAATACATGCCTCAGGTCATCCTGCTGCTGACGAGTTAAAACAAATGTACGGTTGGGTTCAACCAAAATGTGCCATTCCTGTTCATGGTGAGCTACATCATTTGCAGGCTAATGCCACTATTGCTAAGAGTGTTAATGTTGATAAACAACTATTAGGTCAAAATGGGGACTTATATTTTATTTCGCCCGTCAAAGGTATAAGGAGACGTGCAGTTAAAACTGGACGTTTAGGGCTGATACGAGGTAAATTGCAAAAAATTGATTAATATAGTTTTTCAGCTATTTAGTCTGTTATTAAAGTATGGTAA
>JBFIJJ010000296.1:0-2079 GCA_041600795.1 Methylophagaceae bacterium
GAAAAAATGCGTGATGGCAATCTCGAAACAAGGCTGCCTTCTTTTGACATCATAGAATGGAAACGTACTAGTCAAGCTATCAATCAACTTGCCACCAGCCAAGAACAAGCCATTGCTGATAATAAACGCCTTGCATTAAAACTCATTAATGTCCAAGAAGAAGAACATCGTTACATTGCCCGTGAATTACATGATGAATTTGGTCAATGTTTAGCAGGCATTAATGCCGTTGCTTCATCAGTGAATCAAACTGCTCGCACTGAATGCCCAGACTTAGTCCCCGAAATAAGCAACATTAGTCACATCACACAACATATGATGGACTTGTTACGTGACATGTTGACCCGTCTTCGTCCTGCTGAAGTTGATGATTTTGGTTTACAGTCGAGTTTGAACAAGCTGATTAATAGCTGGAATAATCGCTCAAAAGATCAGACACATTATCAATTAACTATCACTGGTCAATGTGATGGTTTGCCCGAACCCTTACCCGTTAATATTTACCGAATTGTGCAAGAATGTTTAACCAATATTGCTAAACATGCCAATGCCTCACAGGCGACTATTGAACTCACGATTATTGCAAATCAACAACTTAAATTAACCATAAGTGACGACGGCATCGCTGAAACAGAATCATTTGATAATGTCATCGGTGTTGGTTTATTAGGCATGCGTGAGCGTGTAGCAGCATTAGGTGGCACGCTTGATTTACATACCCAACAACCCAGCGGCTTAATGATTGAGATTAACCTGCCTTTACCAGAGACAACGTGAAAAAAGATGATGTCGACAGCCAAACAAATTCGCATATTATTAGTTGATGATCACGCTATCGTACGTGAAGGATATCGTTCACTATTGCAAAAACAAGCCAATATAGATGTCGTCGCCGAAGCGACTGATGGTGCACAAGCCTATTTGGAGTTTAAAACGCATCAACCTGATATTGTGATCATGGATATTTCGATGCCCAAACAAGGGGGATTAGAAGCTATCACCCGCATCAAACAATATGATCCCACAGCCAAAATATTAGTGTTTAGCATGCACCAAAATCCAAGCTTTGCCATTCAAGCAACTCGTGCTGGTGCCTTAGGTTATGTCACTAAAAGTAGTGATCCTGAAGTACTCATTCGAGCCATCTACGATGTACAACACAACAAACACACTCTAAGTTCAGATATCGCCCAAGCCTTGGCTTTAGAAAAGCTCGGCACCGATAGCGCCCTTCTTGAACAACTGACCGTACGTGAGTTTGAAATATTACGAATGTTAGTTGATGCCAGAACTACCCAAGATATTGCCGACACCCTCAACATTAGCCCCAAAACGGTCGCCAATGCTCACTATATTATTAAACGAAAACTCAATGTAAATAGTGATATTGAACTAACACGATTGGCTATTAAGATGAACTTGGTTAATTTATTGGAGTTGGTTGAGGGAGCCTAAATGTAGCTTAATCAACTGCATATATTTTTAAACCTTCCTGTTTTCCTAATATATAAAACAGAAACGTTTCAAAAAAATTAGGCGGAGCGATGACTAAAAATTGGCTAATAATCAATTATCCTCTACCGCTTTCACCACAAAACAAGCTTGTTTGCTTTTTGCTAAATCCTGACACAGTTTTTTCGCATCTTTCTTATTATTAAAATCACCTAACTGAATACGGTAGAAATCAGCTTTATCTAAATCAAAATTTGGCTCAGTGATGGTGACTTGCTGCTCTGTCATCACTTTGGGGAAACGTTTTTTCAGTTCAATTAGTTCGATATCGACATCGAGTAGTGATGTAAAAGATGCCACTTGCACTCGGTAATGTTGCTCTTTTTTGTTTGGGTGTTGTGGCATATCAGCATCGACTGTCTGACTTTGTTCTACGTTACTATCCTGCTGTTTAAAGGCAGCGGTTAACCCATCAGCAAGACTAAGTTGGTGTTCCGTTAATTCTGTTTTGAGCTTGGCAAGTTCTAACGTTGCAGCAGATTGATTGTTTTCACTTGCAAGTGTCAGCCAAGAATAGGCAGCAACCTTATCTTGCGCCACACCTTGACCATTCATATACATTTTTCC
>JBFIJJ010000297.1:0-2066 GCA_041600795.1 Methylophagaceae bacterium
CTTTATCGGAGAGCGTTCAATCTGAGCAATCAGCTGTTGATATGATTCAATAGTCTTGGATGTAATATTAATAATCAGTGTGTCAGATCTGAGAAAATCTGCGCAATCATGACTTATATTATCTATGTCAACACTATAAGGTGTGACGTTGTCGCGTACTAATGAGTCCAGTTTATCGGGTGTACGAGTTGATAAAGAGACTGCGTAATCTCTGTTGGCAAAATGCTCGGCAAGAGGTTTGCCCAACCAGCCGCTGCCTAAAATGCTAATGGTTTTGATAGGTTTTTCCTAAGATATTAGGGCTTTTGCATGTCGATAAACAAATCTTCAACTCTTCTTCTTGCCCATTCTGTTTTACGGAGAAATTTGAGACTCGATTTGATCGAGGGGTTTTGATTGAAACAACGGATGTCAATATGGCGACCGAGGCCTTCCCATCCATAGAACTCAACTAATGCGTTCAATATACTTTCTAAAGTATGACCATGAAGTGGGTTATTGTGCTGAAAATTGTTCATTTGTTATGCTCTTGCCACAAAAATGTTGGTTTAGGATAAATTGATTTTTATCACTTTCATATATTCAAAAGGGATGCCTGCTATGTCTTCATTACTAGGATAGTAAATGATATCGACGCGGGCTCCCTGAAGAGATTTATATTTTTTCTGGCGTTTGTACTTAAATGGAATATCACAATCTTCAATTAAGATCGTATTTTGCACCCAATTATCGATCTGTCGTTGAACGTGTGATTCAACTTTTTTCATTTTGGAGTGAACTAATTGTTCATTTTCAGCAAGAAACTTCTTGAGATTAGCCATGGTTTAAATCAACTTTCATTTTTATAACGTTTATGAAGAATGCTAACACGTTCAACATAAACTTTGGTTTCTTGATAGGGTGGAATGCCATTATATTTTTTTACGGCGTTGGGACCAGCGTTATAGGCTGCGGTTGCTAAGCTAATATCACCATTGAATACTTTAAGTAATTGAGCTAAATAACGAACACCACCATCAATATTTTGCTTAGCATTAAATACATTGCTAACACCGAGCTCTTTAGCTGTAGAAGGCATAAGTTGCATTAAACCACTGGCACCTTTTTTTGAACGAGCATTGGGATTAAATGCTGATTCTGCATGAATTAAGGCACGTACTAATGCCGGATCAATATGATTAGATTTTGCTACTTTATTAACGGTTTCAGAAAAAGCAGTTCGATTGAGTGCAACCGTATTCCAATCTATTGTTGAGTTTGGATTACAGGCATAACAATCAAATTTTAGTACATCATATGTTGTGATATGAGTCGGCTTTTGATCAGTAAAAACCGTAATATCGCCTGCATCAGGATAACGATAAATTATCGTCTGATTCTTAGATGATTTAGTCGTTGCAACGTTAGTGAATATAATTGAACCATCATCATTGACTATTTGTTTGATTTCATCGGCTATCAGCACGCCCGATGTCATGGCTAATAAACAGATTATAAATAGCTTATTCATCGAATCAATGCGATTAAAAAAATCGTCCACTAGATGCAACAATAACTATGATCAGACCTAATCCTAAATTCATCGCAATGGCTTGTCTGATTTGAGCCAATATAAAATCGCCAGCAATCCAATCATGGTCTGCAAGGGCTAGCTTGAGTTTTTTGAACAAATTGAAGTTCACATGTAAAAATATCAACATCATGATGATACCTAACAACATCATAATATGAACATGTAGTCCGGTAGCTGCTGCGGCCATGCCTCCTAACTTAACAGTCATCCAAATTCCCGTTATTAACAGCGTTATTATTGACAGGATTACCCAAGGAAAGAAGCGGCTAAAAATAGAAGACCACAAGATTAATTTTACTGAAGGTTCAAATTGTTGTGCAGCTGTTGGTCTTAATATGACATAGGCGAAGAACATGCCTCCTACCCAAATGACTGCAGCTAAAAGGTGTAGAGCAATTGCAATAGTCATGACATGGCACTCCTATTTTCTGTGCACTTAATGATGTGACATCTTTATATTGGCGATGTTCTGTTTCCATTCTATCGGGCCAGA
>JBFIJJ010000298.1:0-2054 GCA_041600795.1 Methylophagaceae bacterium
AATACCCGCGACAAAGGCCAAGCGATCTACCCTTTAATGGTGGCGCAATAGGTTATTTCTCCTATGATTTAGGTCGTTATATTGAAACCGTGCCCGTTATCGCACGAGACAATGAGCAGATCCCAGATATGGCTGTTGCCATCTATGATTGGGCTGTGACCGTCGATCATCAAGCAAAACGTTGTTGGCTTGCTAGTTTTGGCTTAGATCAAAGTACCCATAAACAGTGGCAATTGCTCATCGAACGGCTCACTAAAACACCACCTCCTGATCAAGAAAGATTTACCGTCAGCGGTGATCTAAGCTGCAATCTAAACCGACATGATTATCAACGTGCCTTCGACAAAATCCAACATTACATTCATGAAGGTGATTGTTATCAAGTCAATCTTGCAAAACGCTTTGAAATTTCAGCTGAAGGCGATCCTTGGTTTGCCTATAAAATTTTACGTCAGGCTAACGCAGCACCCTTCTCAGCCTTTTTATCCTTTGCAGGTGTAACATTACTAAGCTCATCTCCTGAACGTCTGTTACAAGTTAAAGATAATCAGGTTGAAACAAAACCAATAAAAGGAACTCGCCGCCGCGCATTAAACAATCCCGAGCAAGACAGGGCTCTTGCTGATGAGTTAATGCACAGCATAAAAGATCGTGCTGAGAACCTAATGATTGTCGATTTATTACGTAATGATTTAGGCAAAGTCTGCACCCCGGGCAGTATCAAAGTACCCAAACCTTTTGCACTTGAATCTTTTGCAACGGTTCATCATTTAGTGAGCACGATTACTGGCACTTTGGCATCAGATCAAGATGCAGTTTCACTATTACGTGCCTGTTTTCCTGGTGGTTCAATTACAGGTGCGCCTAAATTACGCGCTATGGAAATTATTGAAGAGTTAGAACCTGATCGACGTGGTGCTTACTGTGGCTCTATCGCCTATATTGGTTTTGATGGTGAAATGGACAGTAATATTTTGATTCGCACGCTTGTTTATAGTGATAATCGACTTAGATTTTGGGCTGGGGGTGGTATCGTGTCTGATTCAACTGCAGATGCAGAATATCAAGAGGTTCATGACAAAGCAGCAGCCATGTTCTCATTAATTGAACAATTACGTTGATATGATCGTTGTTAAATTGGGTGGCAGTCTTTATCAAAGTCCACACTTAGAATACTGGCTAAACACATTAACTAACGTGGCTAAACAGCATTCGATCATTATCGTACCTGGTGGTGGTCCATTTGCTGACAGTGTACGCGATGCTCAAGATACTTATCATTTTGATGATAGTACAGCACATCATATGGCAATACTTGCCATGGCTCAATTTGGCTTATTACTTATGGGCATTTCATCGAATTGCCAAAGTTTTCGATATACCAATTCACCAATAGCGCCGAACTCGCTTTCTGTATGGCTACCTGACGATACCTTATTAACTCAAACCGAACTTCGCCACAGCTGGGATATCACTTCTGATAGCTTGGCGTTGTGGTTAGCAAACAAACTCAATGCCGAACAACTGATATTAGTTAAATCCTGTGATATTCCGAATGATGTCACTATTCCCTCTTTAACTAAACAAGGCATTATTGATCTAGGCTTTGAGCAACTTTACCGGACGTCACCAGTAAAACTTCAGCTAATAAATGCAGCAAATCATCATCTGCTTGAACATGCACTACTCACAAACAATACTGTTAAATCCTTTTCATGAATGAGTTCTTTACTATTGTCTCTGAATTAGAGTGTAGCTTGAAGGATATTACTCAAGCACAATCATTTAATATCTCTATAAATGATCAGCCTATCGATTCAGACTCACTTAAAAACCTAATAAATAGTGTCGTATCTGAAGGCAACAAACATCGTAGTCAAACATGGGCAGCTCATATGACTGCGCCAATCTCCGCAGCGAGCCTATTTGGTCAAATAGTGGCAAGTTTGCACAATGGTAACCTCTTATCTGCGTCACTTTACCCTGTACTTGCCAATATAGAAAAACAGCTATTATCGTGGTTTAGTCACTTATTTCATCAACCCTATGGTCAT
>JBFIJJ010000299.1:0-1991 GCA_041600795.1 Methylophagaceae bacterium
AAAATGGCGGAGCGGACGGGACTCGAACCCGCGACCTCCGGCGTGACAGGCCAGCATTCTAACCAGCTGAACTACCGCTCCACACCAACTTGTAGGGTGAGTTCAGCACCCAACAAGAAGCGAGAGAATACAGTAATTAGCGTAAAGTTGTTAGTGTTATTTTGATTACACTATCGTTGTGTAAATACACAGCAAATATAGTTGATTGATTCACTTACAAATTTAGCTATCTACAGCATGATAACGATGTCAAAATCATTGTAATTTTAATGCGAAAATGCGGCTAAATTAGTTCACTGGCAAGGCTGTGCTATTGATCGCGGACTTCAATACAAATGACGTATGCACACCGGTCACGCCTTCTATTCTGGTCAGTTTTTGTAACAAGAATTGTTGGTAGGCATCCATGTCACGCACGATCACCTTTAACAAATAATCTGCTGATTGGCCGGTGATTAAATGACACTCCAACACTTCTGGATAACTTGCCAAGGTTTCTTCCAATGCACTGAAACGTTCTGGCGTATGTTTATCCATACTAATTCCAATAAACGCCATCAAGGTCAACCCTAACTTTTTGGCATTAAGCAAAGCAACATAACCATCAATCAAGCCATTTTCTTCCATCAGCTTAACTCTGCGTAAGCATGGCGAAGGCGATAGATTAATAGCTTCAGCTAATTCTTGATTGGTAATACGACCTTGTTTTTGCAAAATATCCAAGATCATTTGATCATATCGATCAAGGCTACCCGTCATGTTATGCTCCCATATTTCTAAATTGAAGAATTAAATGCCAATATTATTTAATTTAACGAAATAATATTCTTTTAACACTCGAATTAAAACAATTTTAGCAATTTAATTTCACTGCCTCCTGTTTATACTATTGTTCATGCCTAACTGGCTGCGTTGAGAGCCAAAAGCTCTGTTTGGATCGGAACTGCAACACCATTACCCTTGGTGTCATCACCACCGAAAAGCTTCTGATTAACCGATCTGAAGATTCAAACAAACGTTGCAGGGCTGTTGTCAGCATCAACAGCCCTCTAGGCATCTTTAATAAACCTTTTAGTAGATAAAAATAGGTATGCAATATGATTTTTAATCCCGCAGAAAAGTACCGTCGCTTTCAGTCGATTCAATTAATAGATCGTCAATGGCCAAATAACACCATTCAACATGCCCCGGTTTGGATGAGTACCGATCTGCGTGATGGTAATCAAGCCTTAATTGATCCGATGTCAGTCGACACTAAAATGCGTTTTTTCAAAACATTAGTTGAAATCGGCTTTAAAGAGATCGAGGTCGGCTTCCCATCAGCATCAGATACTGACTTTAATTTTGTACGTCGTTTGATCGAAGAAAACCATATTCCTGACGATGTGACGATTGAGGTGTTAACCCAAGCGCGTGAAGACTTGATTGCACGAACCGTTGAATCACTTAAAGGTGCTCGCCGGGCGATAGTGCATATGTATAACCCGACAGCCCCTGACTTTAGAAATATTGTCTATAACACAGACAAAGCCGGCGTAAAGGTACTTGCTGAACGTGGCACACAATGGGTAAAAACCTACACCGCAAAACAGCCAGAAACAGAATGGGTATATCAATATTCACCTGAAGCCTTTTCAAGCACTGAAATAGAATTTGCTAAAGAGGTCTGTGATGCTGTGTCGGCGATTTGGCAACCAACACCTGAGCATAAAATGATTATCAATTTGCCTGCAACGGTCGAAATGGCAACACCTAACACCTATGCCGATCAAATAGAATGGATGCATCGTAATATGGCACGACGCGATAGCATTGTATTAAGTGTACATCCTCATAATGATCGTGGCACTGCCGTTGCAGCCGCCGAACTTGCGGTTATGGCGGGTGCGGATCGTGTTGAAGGTTGTTTGTTTGGCAATGGTGAACGCACTGGTAATGTTGATTTAGTCACATTGGCCTTGAACCTATATTCACAAGGTATCAAGCCTGAA
>JBFIJJ010000300.1:0-1988 GCA_041600795.1 Methylophagaceae bacterium
CGTTGCGCTAGCTCAAACCCTACTTAGTGACTTCGGCAGTCTGCGTGCCTTATTAGAATCGAACCAACAACAATTTTGTCAAAAACACGGATTAGGCCCGGCTAAATACGTACAACTACAAGCCGTGCTTGAAATGAGTCGCCGTCATCTTGAATCAACCTTGATTCGTGGCGATGCACTGACCGATGCCACCAGCACCAAGCATTACCTGCAACAACGTTTACGTCATTACACCCACGAAGTCTTCGCTTGCCTGTTTCTTGATAACAAACATCGCATGATTGCGTTTGAAGAATTATTCCGTGGCACAATTGATGGTGCCAATGTTTATCCACGAGAAGTAGTCAAACAGGCGTTAGCACATAATGCGGCTGCGGTTATTTTTGCTCATAACCACCCTTCTGGTGTTGCTGAACCAAGTCAGGCTGATTATGCGATTACCGAACGACTTAAATCAGCGTTAAATACGGTTGATATTCGGGTTTTAGATCATATTGTTGTTGGGGATGGAGAAACGGTTTCGTTTGCAGAGATAGGGTTGTTATAGAAATTATGGTGTCAGTGATAGAGTTAGCCCCTATAAATATTGTCATTGATATGTATAAACTTACAAGAACTGTTCATTCCTTAATCAATAAACAAGTTAGGCAATATGGAAACGACTCATAGAGATATTGTTGACTACTGGGCTACGCAACAAAGCGAATGTGGTTTATCTGTTGACTGGGCTGAAGCAGATAAACTGTGTTGGCGTTGTGCTCATAAGCGTTTGCTTCAACGCTGCCATATTGTACCCCGATCTCTTGGCGGTGAAGAATCCCCAAGCAACCTAGTGCTTTTGTGCGCTCAGTGTCACGCGGAAGCACCAAATGTCGCCGACCCTGAGTTCATGTGGGTTTGGCTCCGCGCACACGCAGTTCCATTCTATGGTACGTACTGGCAAGAAAGAGGATTTAGAGAGTATGAATTTATATATGGTGAGAAACCTTTTGTCGGGTTCACTCATACTGATGAGTTCATACAAAAGGCATCAAATAAACTTAAAGTTCTCTTCCAAAAAACAAGTACACATTGGGGGCAGGGTAAACTGAACCCAGCAACATGGGCGTGGGTTATTCGACAGGTTGATCAAGATGCTCGTAAAAATGACTAATAAAAGTTTCAAAATAAATTAGTTTCTGTGCTAACAACACTTTTCCTCAATTTAACGTTACCAATCAGTTATTACTAGAGTTTCAGTTCCCATTTTATCGCCGCCAAAAATTAAGCTATTCGATGGATTAAGTGGACTTGTGTTTGAGCGTAGCGAGTTTAAGTCCACACCATCGAATAGGTTCATTTTTGGAATTAAGGCGATATTGGGTTGCCTTTTCTTTGGTTCGTTTCTTTTGGCAACGCAAAAGAAATGAACGCCCAGCGGCAGCGTTAAGCTTCTATTAAAACTTAAGATCTCAAAAAGGCTAATTAAGCTTTAATAACAGTGTTCATAAAAAGAAAGCTTTCAATGTTCATTTTTTGCGTGGCCAAAAAACGAACCAAAAAAGGCCAGCCCATGCTTGCCCTACGGGTTCCCTGCGCTTCTCAATATGTCTGGGCACTTCGGAAACTCGCTCCGCTCAAACACCCGAAGTGCTATTCCAGACATCTTTCCAATGCTCGGCTTCGCATTGAGGGCAACCCAAGGGTTTATATCAAAGATTCAGTTTCTTATTCGGCATCAAACGGCTTTTCAGCAAACACCTTCTTACCAGTAATCATCGCTGAAACCAGACCATTACGTTCACGTAATTCTGAAACCAATACACCACAAAGATGTAAAAAGATCGCCGCTAACAGAATATAAAACACATAGTAATGAACCGTAATAAACGGTTTTCTAACATCACGCCTTTCATTATAAGCGGCTTCATCAATACCTTCTTTTGAATAAGGCTTAACTAAATCAACACTGGCAGCATCAACAGCAACCATTTGTTTAAAGGTGCTAC
>JBFIJJ010000301.1:0-1982 GCA_041600795.1 Methylophagaceae bacterium
ACTGAATTTGATGATGTCGAAAACTATACCAACAGATCACCCTATCCACTATTACATCTGATTAGAGAAGACAGTTTGGCAGAGGCCGTTGCTCATTATCCTAATCCAGAAAAAATACCGGAACGTAATATTGCCCTACTTAAACAATTAGGTACTGACAAAGTTGCAGCAGCGTTTAGATCCCACTTTAAACTAACTAAAGACGAGGAAAGTTAATGAAAGCTAGCGTCAAACAAATCTTAATTGCCGCCACAGCCAATGGCGAGATTACATCTTTATCACAGGCACAATTAGACGCAGCTAAAGGCATTGTTGGTGATCGTTATTATTCAGCCCAAGGTACGTTTTCAGAGCGTCTAAAAGATCTACCCGACTTTGAAGTCACCTTGATCGAACAAGAACAAATTCAACGATTTAATGACATCACATCATTAGGCTATAGCGGAGCAGATTTTAGACGCAATATCGTGACCGAAGGTATCAACCTCAACGCCCTTGTTGATCAGATTTTCACTATCGGTAATGTCACCTGTCGTGGCATCCGTTTATGTGAACCCTGTGGTCACCTTGCTAAGCAATTAGGCAAGGAAATCTTAGACCACATGGTCAACCGTGGTGGTCTAAGAGCTCAAATTCTAACGAGTGGTCAGATCCAAGTTGGCGATTTTATTACGTTAGAAAACTAGATCTTTGCTTTTGCAGCAGGTGTACCTGCTCTTCTGCTCACAATATGACGTCTATTCTTACTAGCAGGTTTATGGCCTCGAGCAACCTCACCTGAGCGTTGGCCATCTTGATGACCGGCTGAAGCGTGTTGTGGTTTCTTCGGTTTTTTAGGTTTGATCGGACGAAGATCTAAACGTGATGCAGGTAAGGCATGAACCGGTTCAAAACCTTCAATTGTTTTTCGTGGAATCAATTCACCAATAACACGTTCAATATCTGACAGTTGCTTGATTTCATCAGCACAGACCAACGAAACCGCTTGGCCAGTTGCACTAGCACGACCTGTTCGACCAATACGATGGACATAATCTTCAGGTACATCAGGTAAATCAAAATTCACAACATGGGGTAGTTGATCAATATCAATACCGCGTGCCGCGATATCTGTAGCCACTAAGACTTGGATCTGACCAGCTTTAAAATCAGCCAGTGCTTTTGTGCGAGCATTTTGACTTTTATTACCATGAATTGCAGCAGCTTTAAGCCCTGCTTGTTCTAATAATTTAGTAATTTTATTGGCACCATGTTTAGTGCGAGAAAACACCAATACTTGATGCCAGTTGCCTTCACTTATCAAATGAATAAGTAATTTTGTTTTTTGGGCTTTATCAGCTGGATAAATCCATTGTTCAACTGATTTGACCGTAGTATTAGCTGGCGATACTGAAATTTCAACCGGATTATTAACCAAACCTTTGGCTAATCGACGAATGTCATCAGAAAATGTGGCTGAGAACATCAAGTTCTGACGATTTTTAGGTAGTACTGCTAATATTTTTTTAATGTCATGGATAAAACCCATATCTAACATGCGATCAGCTTCATCTAACACTAACACTTCAAGTTGATTAAAACGCACTGCATTTTGATTATATAAATCTAATAAACGACCTGGTGTCGCAATTAAGATATCAACACCGCGACGCAACTTCATCATCTGTGGATTGATCTTAACCCCACCAAATACGACTGTTGAACGTAAAGGCAGGTTTTTACCATAAGTAGCAACACTATCAGCAACTTGGGCGGCTAACTCTCGGGTTGGTGTCAACACAAGTGCACGTACTTGATTAGATTGTACTGGGGTTCCAGTAGACAATCGTTGCAACAATGGCAAGGTGAAACCAGCGGTTTTACCTGTACCAGTTTGCGCGGCAGCCATAACATCTTTGCCATCAATAACGGCTGGAATTGCTTGGGCTTGAATAGGGGTTGGGGTTGTATAACCCTGCTCTGAAACAGCAGCAAGGATTGGA
>JBFIJJ010000302.1:0-1976 GCA_041600795.1 Methylophagaceae bacterium
CGTCCACTAGATGCAACAATAACTATGATCAGACCTAATCCTAAATTCATCGCAATGGCTTGTCTGATTTGAGCCAATATAAAATCGCCAGCAATCCAATCATGGTCTGCAAGAGCTAGCTTGAGTTTTTTGAACAAATTGAAGTTCACATGTAAAAATATCAACATCATGATGATGCCTAGCAACATCATAATATGAACATGTAGTCCGGTAGCTGCTGCGGCCATGCCTCCTAGCTGAACCGTCATCCAAATGCCTGTGATTAACAGTATTAATATCGACAGGATTACCCAAGGGAAGAAGCGGCTAAAAATAGAAGACCACAAGGTTAATCTCACTGAAGCTTCAAATTGTTGTGCCGCTGTTGGTCTTAATATGACATAGGCGAAGAACATGCCTCCTACCCAAATCACCGCAGCTAAAAGGTGTAGAGCAATTGCAATAGTCATGACATGGCACTCCTATTTTCTGTGCACTTAATGATGTGACATCTTTATATTGGCGATGTTCTGTTTCCATTCTATCGGGCCAGATTTATGAACGGATTCTCCGCGACTATCTACTGCAACAGTAACAGGCATATTTTCAATAGTAAACTCGCGTATCGCTTCCATGCCTAATTCTTCAAAGGCAATGATGCGTGACGCTTTGATCGCTTTTGATACCAGATAGGCTGAACCACCGACTGCAATTAGATAAACAGATTTATGTTGTTTAATTGATGCGATAGTCTCCGGCCCGCGTTCGGCTTTACCAATCATGCCAAGCAACCCCGTTTTATCAAGCATCATATCGGTAAATTTATCCATACGTGTTGCTGTAGTGGGTCCTGCTGGGCCGACAATTTCATTTTTCACGGGATCGACAGGACCGACGTAATAGATGAAACGGTTATGAAAATCTAAACCTTCTGGCAGAGGTAAGCCTTTAGCAAATAAGTCGGCAATTTTTTTATGCGCGGCATCGCGACCGGTCAACATATGACCACTGAGCAGTAACGTTTCACCTGGTTGCCATTGTTCAATGTCTGCTTGAGTTATGGTATCCAAGTTAACGTGACGCGTGTTTTTGGCTGCTTGCCAAGTAATATCTGGCCAATCGGATAAGGTTGGTGGCTCAAATTGAGCTGGACCTGAACCATCTAAAATAAAATGTGTATGTCGAGTAGCGGCGCAGTTTGGAATCATTGCCACAGGTAACGATGCAGCATGTGTTGGATAATCGCTAATTTTGACATCAAGTACGGTCGTCAAGCCACCTAGACCTTGGGCACCAATGCCTAATTCATTAACTTTTTGATAGAGCTCGACGCGTAACTTTTCAGCAGCAGTTTGTGGTCCACGTTCAATCAAGTCTTGGATATCAATCGGATCCATCAACGATTGTTTGGCCATCAACATGGCTTTTTCAGCAGTACCACCGACACCAATGCCCAGCATACCAGGCGGACACCAGCCTGCACCCATTTTAGGCACTGTTTCTAGTACCCAGTCAACCAGACTGTCGCTTGGATTTAGGATAGTGAATTTAGCTTTGTTTTCACTACCGCCACCCTTAGCGGCGATGTCAATTTCAACTTTATCGCCAGCAACCAGTTGGGTATTAATCACTGCTGGCGTGTTGTCTTTGGTATTGGTTCTTGTACCGAGCGGGTCACTGACGATGGACGCCCTTAAGACATTATCTGGATGTGTATAGGCGCGTCGCACACCTTCGTTCACCATCTCATCTAAAGACTTGGTTGTATTCCACTGAACTTGCATGCCTACTTTGATAAAGACATTAACAATGCCAGTGTCCTGACAAATAGGGCGTTTATCTTCGGCACACATACGTGAGTTAATCAAGATTTGAGCTATTGCATCTTTGGCAGCAGGAGACTGTTCTTTGTCATAAGCAGAAGCCATGGCTTGAATAAAGTCTTTAGGATGATAATTAGCAATAAATTGCAATGCATCGGCAATGCTATCAATAAA
>JBFIJJ010000303.1:0-1952 GCA_041600795.1 Methylophagaceae bacterium
GCTTGAGCTAATAATTGTGGATCACTTTGTAATGACTTGGTAAAAATTTGCATCAAGTCTTGTGCTGCATAGGCCGAGCTTGTCATCATTGACGCTATCACTAACACACTGATTTTCATATTTTTCATTCAAAAATCCTTTAATAAACACTCATCGTGTTATCAACATCCGTCGCCCAAGCATTCATGCCACCAACAAGATTTACAACATCAGTAAACCCCATTTGTTCTAGAAATTGGCCAACCTGATCACTACGTTTACCGCTACGACAAATCAAAATAATGGGGTCACTTTTATGTTTTTCAAGCATATTAAGTTGATTAGGTATTGTTTGCATCGGAATATGAATCGCATCTTCAATCATGCCATGTGCAAGTTCATGTGCTTCGCGTACATCAATTTTTACAGTCGAAACGCCGGTGGCTAAATAATCACGTAGCTCAGTAGCTGTCATCTGTTTCATCGTTTATTCTCTATTAAAATTCAAATTCAGGTTGAGGCTCAGCATTCACCATTGGTGGAATGACGGTTTCAAACACGCTCTCTGTTTGCCATTCCCGTTCTGAAACCCGGGTAATCAGTTGTGCTGTCATCATAGTTTCCTCACCAACAACCACAAGCATTCGACCACCGACATTCAGGGCATGCAAATACGCCTCTGGTACTGAAACAAAAGCTGCGGTTATTACAATGACATCAACTCTATCAGGAAGTGCCCAACCTTTTGATGCATCACCAACCGCAAGCGTGACATTCTTAATATTGAGCTTGTCTAAACAGTGTTGGGCGCCGGCTGATAATTCAGGCACTATCTCTACCGAAATAACCTGTTGGGCCAGTTGTGCTAACAGCGCAGTGAAATAACCGTTACCTGTTCCTATTTCCAATACAGTTTCGTCGGCTTTGATATCAAGTGCTTGCAACATGCGGCCTTGCGTAACAGGAGATAACATCACTTGACCAAAACCTATCGGCAAAGCCGTGTCAGCATAGGCAAGTCCAACAAGGTAGTCTTCAACAAACAGTTTACGATCAATTTTATCGAAGGAATCTAATACACGCGGATTAAGCACATCGCTCGGTCGAACTTGTTGCTCAAGCATATTAAAATGAGCATTATCTTCATTTTTCGTCATCTTGATTCCTTCTTATCTCATTAGAGTAATCGGACTGTATTATTGATCACTATTCGCCCATGTATCTCTTAAAGTAACGGTTCTATTAAATACTAAGTTTCCATCACAACACAACTCACTATCAGCACAGAAATAGCCTTCACGTTCAAACTGATAGACAACACCTGCTTCTGTTGTGGCTAGGCTTGGTTCAACCACACTTTCAGTCAATGTAACCAAAGACTCTGGATTGAGAAGTTGGGTGAAATCGTCGACTGATTTATCACTATCTGGATGAGGCACTGTAAATAAACGATCATAGAGTCTCACTTCAGCTTTGACACCATGCTCTGCAGAAACCCAATGAATAACACCTTTGACTTTACGTCCTTCAGGATTTGCCCCTAATGTTGCAGGGTCATAACTACAACGTAATTCAATAATTTCGCCGCTGTCGTCTTTAATGACTTCGTCACAACGGATGACATAAGCATTTCTAAGGCGTACTTCTTTATCTTTCACTAGACGCTTAAATTTATTATTGGCTTCTTCTTTGAAATCAGCACGATCGATATAAATCTCACGTGTAAACGGTACGATTCGAGTGCCCATTTCTTCTTTTTGTGGATGATTTGGTGCAACTAATTGTTCAGTTTGACCTTCAGGATAATTGGTAATAACCACTTTAAGCGGATCAAGCACAACCATTACCCGAGGTGCTGTTTCGTTTAATTCTTCACGAATACATGCATCCAGAATTTCCATCTCAACCGAGTTATCGGCTTTGGTGACACCAATGCGTTCACAAAACTCACGAATGGCAGCTGCAGGATAACC
>JBFIJJ010000304.1:0-1949 GCA_041600795.1 Methylophagaceae bacterium
ATCATATAACTCGTATTGTTGTTCGATTTCCTGATGAGTACTGGTGATAACACGTTTCGCCGTAGCTAATGTCAGCTCTTCCGCTTCAATACGACGCGACATATTGTAATCGTGTTCAATTTCATCAGGTTTCAGCCCTCTCGCAAGCAGTCGACTACGTTTTACCCTTCCAAGAGAATGTCCTGTATGAATCAATGGTATAGCGAGCAAATTTGCTAAGTGGGCTCCAACTAATCCAGCATCAGCATAATGACTATGGATTAAATCGGGAAATGCATCATTATCACTAAAAAAACGGGCTAGATTATCGGCAAAGCCATCTAAATAATCCCATAATTGTTCCTTAGCAATATAACGCTCGGGACCAGCTGCTACCCGTACAATACGTAACGTATCAGAAAGCTGCTCGATCGGAACCTGATAATCATCAGCAACCGAATCATCAACTACAAGACGTGTAATCAAATCAACCTGTGCCACATCAGGATGGCAACTTAAGGCTTGAGCCAATTCAAGCACATATAATGTTTGACCACCGGTGTCAGCATCACGACCCAACTCAAGATTTTTGCCTCTAATCAGACCATGAATGCTAATTAATGCGATATACAATTTTCTAGATTGTGTGCTCATATCGGTATGTTTGATTTACCTACCCTTATGATGAAGTGTATGACTATTCGTCATGACAAATAGCAAATACTTTGCTATTGAGATTTGTAATCACCAATCTAACTTCTAAAGCAAAGAAAGCATATGTGATTTTTAATTGAAGAATATTGATTGGTGTAAGTTTAAAATTGATACTAGCACCAAATTAGTTTATTTCAAAACCAAACAATAGATAAAACAAGCGTCATACTCATTCAAAATCTAGCTGAAATAAAGATTTAATTACTAAACTTTTTATCCTATTATCTAACTTAATAAATTGTAAATTCATATCATTGTAGCTATCAAACAGTATATTTTGGGCCAACCGATATAAAGAGATAGGATTTGATGAAAAGTTTATTAGCACAAATGGACGAAAAGACCATACTCGCAATGCTAGATCTGATTGCAGAGGGAATATGGGACTGGAACGCTAATACGGGCTATGTCTATAGGAGTTCTGGTTGGTACAGAATGCTCGGATACGATGAGCATTCGCTAGATAACAATGTACTCACATGGGAAAGCATCATTCATCCTGATGATTTTCACAACGTTATGGCACATTTCGATGACTTCATCACGGGCAAATCTAACATCTATAAAATCCAATATCGCTGTAGAAAAAAAGATAATGACTATCTTTGGATAGAAGACACAGCAACAATTGTGACTCGAAATAATGATGATTCCGTTGCAAGAATTATTGGTGCTCATCGTGACATTAGCGCAGAAAAACTAATTGAAGAACGAAATCTACTTGAAAAACATAGCCTTCAAGAAATTATAGACCGTCAAACAGCTGAGCTAAATCGCACTAACAAGGCATTAAGTGAAAAAGTGAGTGCCGTTGAGAAAGTTGCTAATACCGATGGCCTGACAAATATTAGTAACAGATTTGGTTTTGAAACAAAATTAAATAGCGAAATAGCCCGAGTAAAACGCTTCAATGAATCTTTATCCCTGATTCTTTTTGACCTTGATAATTTCAAACCTGTTAATGATATCTATGGTCACACCCGTGGTGACGACCTGCTTTGTAGCGTGGCAAATTTATTAACATCACATCTTAGAGAGATTGATCTTCCTGTTCGTTGGGGTGGTGATGAATTTATGATTTTATTAATAAATACACCGCTGATAGAGGCAACAAACCTTGCTGAGAAGTTTCGAGTAATGATTGCTGAGCATCCAGACATAAATTGTCTTGGTGTAACTGCAAGTTTTGGGGTGGTATGTTTAAATAAAGACGAAGATGCTAAACACTTCATTATCCGAGCTGACAACGCATTGTA
>JBFIJJ010000305.1:0-1929 GCA_041600795.1 Methylophagaceae bacterium
ACACCAATGCCCAGCATACCAGGCGGACACCAGCCTGCACCCATTTTAGGCACTGTTTCTAGTACCCAGTCAACCAGACTATCGCTTGGATTTAGGATAGTGAATTTAGCTTTGTTTTCACTACCGCCGCCCTTAGCTGCGATGTCGATTTCAACTTTATCGCCCGTAACCAGCTGCGTGTGAATGACAGCGGGAGTGTTGTCTTTGGTATTGGTTCTTGTACCGAGCGGATCACTGACGATGGATGCCCTTAAGACATTATCTGGATGTGTATAAGCGCGTCGCACACCTTCGTTCACCATCTCATCTAAGGACTTGGTTGTATTCCACTGAACTTGCATGCCTACTTTGATAAAGACATTAACAATGCCGGTGTCCTGGCAAATAGGGCGTTTATCTTCGGCACACATACGTGAGTTAATCAGAATTTGAGCTATTGCATCTTTGGCAGCAGGAGACTGTTCTTTGTCATAAGCAGAAGCCATGGCTTGAATAAAGTCTTTAGGATGATAATTAGCAATAAATTGCAATGCATCGGCAATGCTATCAATAAAGTCTTTTTCTAAGATAACAGTCATAGGTTCCTAGCTCACATTTAGTTTATTAGGCTGATAGGCGTTGTTTGAGTTCAGCAATAGTATCAGCTAAAGCAAATTCAGCATCTTCACCATCGGCACGACATTTATATTCAATCATACCGTTATCTAAGCCGCGTTCACCTAAAATTAATCGGTGTGGAATACCAATCAATTCCATGTCAGCAAAAGCAACACCAGGTCGTAGACCACGATCATCTAGCAATACATCAAATCCTGCATCAAGCAATTGTTGATATAAGGCATCTGCTGCCTCACGAACTCGAACAGATTTATGCGCATTGACCGGTACGATCACTACTTCAAATGGCGCGATGGCAACAGGCCAGATAATGCCACGATCATCATGGTTTTGTTCAATAGTTGCTGCAACGACACGAGACACCCCAATACCGTAACAACCCATCGTTAAAATTTGCGATTTACCTGTTTCAGCCAAGACGTTGGCATTCAGTTTTTTACTGTAGTTGTCACCTAGCTGGAAGATATGACCAACTTCGATGCCACGAGCAATATCTAACGTACCTTGACCATCTGGACTTGCATCACCGACAACGACATTACGTAAATCTGCTGTTTCAGGTTCAGCTAAGTCTCGGCCCCAGTTTACACCTATTACATGTTTTTCATCCTGATTAGCACCGCAAACAAAGTTGGCGACATGAGCTGCTGCACGGTCAACCAAAACAGGTATAGTTAAACCAATAGGACCAATTGAACCGATATTGGCACCACACGCTGCCAACACTTGTTCTGGTGTTGCAAAGGTTAAAGGTGATGCGACAGCTGGGTGTTTCTCTGCTTTTATTTCATTAAGATCGTGATCGCCACGTAACACTAATGCAACAACACTACCTTCTTCGGCACCCTCAACAATTAATGTCTTGAGACATTGTTCAGCTGTTGTATAGAGACAGTTGCACAGATCTTCAATGGTATGTTGTTTAGGGGTATCAATAACCGTCATGGTTTCAGTAGCTGCAGGGCGATCGCCTTGTGGTGCTATGGCTTCAGCTAATTCCACATTGGCAGCGTAATCACTACTATCACTGAATGCGATAGCATCTTCACCTGAGCTAGCTAATACATGGAATTCATGTGAAGCATTACCACCGATGCTGCCTGTGTCGGCTTGAACAGGTCTGAAATCTAGACCAATACGACTGAAAATATTTGAATATGCTGTGAACATATCATCATAGGTTTGCTGGAGTGAGTCTTGATCCAAGTGGAAAGAGTAAGCGTCTTTCATCAAAAACTCACGTGCACGCATTACACCAAAACGAGGACGTACTTCGTCACGAAATTTGGTTTGGATTTGATAAAACGTAAT
>JBFIJJ010000306.1:0-1920 GCA_041600795.1 Methylophagaceae bacterium
TACAAGCACGATTAGCGATGTAACGGATTTTACAAAAGTTGGTTTAGAACTTGCCACCGTTATGGGGCCATTTTCGGCACAAGCAGAATACATTACAACATCAGTAAGTCGTAATAATGCCAATGATTTAGATTTTGATGGCTGGTATGCACAAGCGGGTTATTTCTTTACCGGGGAATCACGTAATTATAAAAAAGGTGCATTTGGCGGCATAACACCTAAAGCAAGTGTAGGTGAAGGTGGTATCGGCGCATGGGAATTAGGCTTGCGCTATAGCTCTCTCGATCTAACGGATCGTGATATTGCTGGTGGTGAGGCTGAGTCAGTTACTTTAGGTTTGAATTGGTATGCAACGCCAACCTTACGTTTTTCAGCTAACTATATTGATGTGTTAGATGTTAAAGGTGGAACCTATGATGACCAAGAACCAAGTGTGTTCCAAGTACGTAGTCAATGGGCATTTTAAAGGTAATTAAATAAGGAATTTCATAATGAAATTAATACATAAAGGTTTAGCCTTTGCTTTGATGCTAATGATCAGTTCGGCTGCATTTGCAGTTGAACATCTTAAATTATCAACCACAACCAGCACTGAAAATTCAGGTTTATTAGCAGTGTTAAACCCAGCTTTTGAAGCTAAATACGATGTTAAAATTGATGTGATTGCAGTTGGAACAGGCAAGGCATTAAAAATCGGCAGTAATGGCGATGTGGATGTGGTGTTTGTGCATGCACCTACTGCCGAATTGAAATATGTACAAAGCGGTGATTTTATTGATCGCAAAGCAGTTATGCATAATGACTTTGTTATTGTCGGACCAGAAGCGGATCCTGCAAAACTAGCACAAGCAGTTTCAGCGGCTGATGCTTTGCAACGTATTGCTAAAACGCAAGCGAATTTTATCTCTCGTGGTGATGATTCAGGCACTCATAAGAAAGAAAAAAATCTATGGAAGATAGCTGCTATTGAGCCACAAGGTGAGTGGTATATTGCCGCAGGTCAAGGTATGGGTGCTGTGTTAAAAATTGCCGATGAAAAACAGGCTTATGCGTTAACTGATCGTGGTACTCAAATCGCCTATGCTGACAAAATGAGTTTAAAAGTGCTATTTGAAGGGGATGAAGGTTTGTTTAACCCATACCATGTAATGGCGGTTAACCCAGAAAAACATAACCATGTGAAGTATGACTTAGCATCAAAATATATTGAGTTTGTTACTGGTGAACAAGGTCAGGCAATTATTGCAGGTTTTCGTAAATCGGATCAGCAGTTATTTTATCCAGATGCTGCTAACTAGTTTATAAAAAAAGTGGGTGAGAATGTATCTCACCCACTTTAATTATTATATTCATATATTACTGCTCAGGCATTGCATCCATATCTGAAGGCATGTCTTCAGTAGCAGGCATATCTTCTTCAGCAGGCATATCCATGTCTGAACTATGCTCGTCCATCATTTCACTGGCTGAATCCATCGCCTCGCCAGCCGCATCTTCAATTGTTTCCATTGTTTCACTAGCTGCATCAGCTACATCGCTGGCCATTTCAGATGTTGCATCCATTGCATCATTTGCCATTTCTGAAGTGCTTTCGGCAATATCTTCAGCCATTTCTTGAGTTGCATCAACGGCATTTGATGTGGTTTCACTGATAGATTCAGCTGCTTGTTCAGTCATTTCAGATGCGTGTTCCATAACTGATTTATCGGTATCACTGTCTTGATCACATGCAGTAAGTAATAAAGCAGAAGCAATTAAAGTTGAGAGTATTAATTTGTTCATGGTAGGTTGTCCTTAAAGTTATTGGATAACGGATAAATCTTATCCCTGACTGAGTAAACTACGCAAATCGATAATAGCTGCATTGGCGCGTGAGATATAAGATGCCATGACTAATGAATGATTGGCAAGCAGACCAAA
>JBFIJJ010000307.1:0-1895 GCA_041600795.1 Methylophagaceae bacterium
AAGGCTATATAAGGCTGATACAACGGGATGTCCAGCGCGCGCACGTAACAAATTGGCGATTGCACTTTTGAGCAATAAGGCGCTTGAGGTTAATATCAATGCAATTCCCAATGCCAGCGTAATTACATTGTCATGTTGACCTTCATTTGCGCCTGAAACATTGAGTAACCACAAGGTCATTAACGTTGTGGATACGCTGCCTATCGCTAAACGTCTCACCACCAGCCAATTAACAACACCATGACGCCAATACGATAAAATGCCGCCAGACTTAGTAATAGCAGCAAAAAGCAGATCAGTACCAACAGCAATGGCTGGCGAAATCGCAAAACCAAAAATCAGGATAGGTGTCATCAATGAACCACCGCCCACACCAGTCATTCCGACCATTGTGCCGACAAATAATCCTGCGAGTATGAATCCCCATTCCATCAATTGTATCTTCTTGATTTAGCTTAAAGAGGCGACAGTTTACCATTGCTTTATATACAATCAATGAATATTATTGTCTAACGTTATAACTAAAACATATATAGATGAAATTATCCCAACTTACTTACGTCCGCGAAATTGCCCGTAGAGACCTCAGCATCTCTGCCGCAGCAGATGCATTGCATACATCTCAACCAGGCATTAGTAATCAAGTTCAACTACTTGAGCATGAACTTGGTTTAAAAATTTTCGAACGTCATGGCAAACGCCTAGTTGATTTAACACCCGCAGGAAAGCTTGTTGTAGAGATGGCTGATAGAGTGTTACTTGATGTTGAAAACATTCAACAATTAGCAGCTGACAGTCGCAATGATCAAATAGGAACTTTGTCTATCGGAACAACGCATACTCAAGCCAGATATGCACTTCCAAAGGCGATCAAAGCATTCAGTCAACGTTATCCCAAAGTTCATCTTAATATGGTGCAAGGTACACCCACTGAAATTGCTGAAATGGCAGCAACGGGTAAAGTAGATATCGCCTTTGCTACTGAGGGTTTAGCACAGTTTGAATCTTTAGCTATTTTGCCTTGCTATCAATGGAATCGTTCTATCGTAGTGCCACCTGATCATCCTTTACTTGCCGAAAAGAAACTGACTTTAGAGGCGATTTATCACTATCCAATCTTAACCTATGTCATGGGGTTTACCGGGCGAGCGCAGCAAGATCAGGCTTTCATTGAAAAGGGCCTAACGCCTAATGTTGTGTTCACAGCAACCGATGCCGATGTTATTAAGACCTATGTTGAGCTAGGTTTAGGCATTGGTATTATTGCCAGTATGGCGTTCGATCCGATTAAAGATGCCCCACTCCAAAAGCTCGATGCAAGTCATTTATTCAAAACAAGTACTACCCATATTGGCATTCGTCGAGGTAGTTATTTACGATCGTATGGCTATGCCTTTATCGAATTATTAGCACCTCAATTAACCAAACACGTTGTACAAACAGCCATTGCCTAACGAGAAAATAAATTCATGACTCTTAGTGAAAGAATTAAACAGGTTCAACATCAGCTAAGCCAACTTGCGAAAATGGTTGATGACACAACGCTCAACCACCAATTGAACATGCTGGTTGAAGAATTAAATCAAATCGCTCAGGATGCTAGCCCTGATACAACTAAAACGTCGTCTATTAACACAAGACCAGAACTGAAAAATGGCTGTTATATTTTTGCCGATCAAAAAGGCTTTTATTGTCCCAACTGTTTTGATCGTGATGGCACAAAAGCGGTGACAACCCGGATCAACAGTAAACTTCGTATCTGCTCTATTTGCAGAACCAGTATTAAATAAAAGTTCTCAATTTATTTATAAAAACAATATGTTATGCCTATAAAAATGTGTTATTTCACTAGTTATAACGCCTGTATTGCACTATAATGCTGCCTTTGAAGATTA
>JBFIJJ010000308.1:0-1859 GCA_041600795.1 Methylophagaceae bacterium
ACCAGACATTAGTATGACCTATTTCCTTGCTTGGGCTATCGTGGTCTTATTGCTGATGGTTATCGGCGGGCTTGCTTCAAGCGCTATCAAAACGGGTGGTCAACTCGCTCTCTATGATCTTCAAGTTAAACGTTTTGCCCAGCAATTACTCAAAGAAGCACGTAATGATCACTCCTAGCTAAATTCATCTTTAGCTTAATGTGGTTTGCTCATACTTATCATAACTCCTAACATTATTAGCGCAATGCCTGATGCTATCGTCAATGTAAAAGGCTCATTCAATAAATATATGGCGAAAGCTATCGTGAACACGGGCCCAAGCATACCTACGACACCCACTTGAGCTGGTCCTAACCACTGTAGCGCTTCTGTCATCATAAAACTGGGGATTACCGTGCTAAATATTACCAGCATCAGCAACCAAAACCAGGCGATACTACTTATCTCTACCGCAGCCCAATCAAGCACGATTACACCGTGACACAGACCAAAGAGACATGATGCAATCATGGCAATGCTGGTAAACAATTGACTGCCTATTTGTTTGATAAAACGTTTACTGAATAACACATAACAGGCAAAACTAAGTGCGGAAATAAGCACTAAGCCAACGCCTAACATCACATCATTACCCGTTAATTTTAATTCTTCGCCCATAACAATCCATAAACCTAGATATGACATTGTCATCGCGATCATAAGTCTTGCTGTAACCACTTCTTTGAATACAACAAAACCAATCACAGCAATTAGAAAAGGATAGGTGAATAAGCTTAATCGCTCTAACTGGGCGGAGATTAATTCTAAGCCCATCAAATCAAACAATGAAGCCAAATAATAGCCAAAGAAACCTAGCACAATGATTTTCTTTAACAGGTCGAACGATGGTCGCACAAAGTTGGTTTGCTGAGTTAATTTCAGCAGGATCAGACTATATATTGGCAAAGCCAAGGCCATTCTTAACACTAACACTTGGTCAGCATTAAGACCCTGTTGATAGAGAAATTTTATAAAAATGGATTTCAATGAGAACAGCAAGGTTCCCAATACTGCCAATATCAAGCCAATTCGGACATTTTTATGCTGTGAGGAATTGGCATGATCAGTCATTTATTGATGGTATGGCTCACTTAATCGATGTACGGAATCGACAAGACGTTTCATCTTTTCAGGATCGATAGTGGGATGAATGCCATGACCCAAGTTAAAGACATGTCCAGTTGACCCTTTACCAAAACTGGCTAAAACACTGGCAACTTCTTGTTCAACCCGATCTGCAGATGCATACAATACACAAGGATCCATATTACCTTGCAGACTGACTTTATCGCCAACACGTTGCCGTGCTGTTGCAAGATCGCTTGTCCAATCTAACCCTACTGCATCTACACCTGTTTGAGCCATCAACTCAAGCCACTGTCCGCCGCCTTTGGTAAATAAGGTTACTGGAACTGTACGACCTTCACTTTCACGAGTTAAACCTTCGACAATACGCTGCATGTAGGCAAGCGAAAATTCATTGTAATTAGTTGTGCTTAAGGTGCCACCCCACGTATCAAATAACATAATGGCTTGAGCGCCTGCTGCAATTTGGGCATTCAAATAAGCAGTAACTGAATCGGCTAATACAGCAAGCAATGCATGCATTTGGTCTGGCGCATCAAACATCATGCCCTTCACTTTGGAGAAATCTTTACTGGATCCGCCTTCGACCATATAACAGGCTAAGGTCCAAGGACTGCCACTAAAACCGATCAAGGGTACTTTGCCATCAATCTCACGTCGTGTCAGCCGAATTGCATCCATAACATAACCAAGATTGTCTTCCATATCTGGAACACCTAACTTGGCTATATCCG
>JBFIJJ010000309.1:0-1838 GCA_041600795.1 Methylophagaceae bacterium
AAACTTTCAGCAAAGACTGCGCTAGAAAGAAAAAGTGCCGCGATAGTAAATAGTAATTTTTTCATTATTAATTCGATAAAATTTACGGACGAAGCCGTTAGTGTACCTGCAATATTCTGATTATCCAAACAGTCTTGTTAAGTCGTTGAAAAAAGCAAGAATCATCAGCGTCAATAATAGCATGATGCCTAGTTTCTGAGCTGACTGTTGCATACTTTCCGATACAGGTGAACCTTTTATCGCCTCAATTAAATAAAGCATTAAATGTCCACCGTCTAACACCGGAATTGGCAATAGATTTAATATTCCCAAACTAATACTTATCATCGCTAAAAAACCGATGAATGTAATCACACCTTGTTCAGCTGATGAGCCTGCATATTGCGCGATACTGATAGGACCACCTAAATTTTTAGTCGATACTGTACCAACAAGCATTCCACCAAGGCTCTTTAACGTTGATGATGTAAATAACCACGTCTCGTTACATGCATAATATAGTGCTGCTAATGGACCATAACGCAATTCAGCCTGTAGCTCTTTAGGAATAATTGTCGCACCAGAATTGACACGTGCACCTATAAACCCAGTATTATCATCGCCTTTAGCTGGCGTTAGTACTAAGTTTATTTGCTGATTATTACGCTCAATCGTTATATTCAGTGATTTTTCGGGTGACGATTTTATCAACTCAACCCATCCGTTCCAGTCATCAATATTCTGACCGTTGTACGATAAAAGCAGATCATCCTTTTTCAAACCAGCACGATCAGCCGCACCACCAGCAATCACGCTATCGAGTAGTGGTAACAATTTAATCTGTACAGGTGTTATTCCAAGCTGCCCAAACAATGATTGCTGTGGTTTTTCTTCTAGATTTCTTTTGGGAACTGTTATCTGACGTTGTTGCTGAATATTGTCAGAAAGAATCGTTAAATTAGCCGTACCGCCGTGCTCAGATATAAGTGCAAGCTCTTTATAAACAGTTTGCCAAGTTGGGGTTTGTTTATTGTTGATAGCCTGAATTTCATCACCAATGACAAGTTGTGCTTGGAACGCTGGTGTTGCTGGAGCAACGTTATCAATGATTGGTTTTATGCCCGGCATACCAATCACAAAAATCAACCAATATGCCGCTATTGCAAACAGTAGATTAGCAATTGGCCCAGCTGCGACTATTGCTACCCGAGATCGTAACGGTTGCCTGTTAAAACTTTGGTCGAGTTCAGCTTCATCTACGGGGCCTTCTCGCTCATCAAGCATTTTGACAAAACCACCAAGCGGGATCATGGCAACAACGTATTCAGTCCCATCTCTTCCTGTTTTTTGCCATAGTGCTCGGCCAAAACCAACTGAAAATTTTAGTACTTTGACACCACAACGCCGCGCCACCCAAAAGTGTCCAAACTCATGAACGACCACTAAAATGGCTAACGCTAAAATAAAGTAAAAAGCAGAATGCATTAGTTAATCAATGCCTTGGCAAACTGACGTGCTTGTTCATCATCAGCTAGCACTTGTTCAAGTGTGTCACCATTATTCGACGGCAGTTCAGTCAACACTCTATCAATTATTTTAGCTATTTTAGTAAAACCAATTTGATGATTTAAAAATGCATCAACAGCAACTTCATTAGCTGCATTAAGAATTGCAGTGCTCGTGCCACCGCCTTCTAATGCTCTGTATGCTAATGCTAAGCAAGGGAAATGATTAAAGTCGGCTTTGGTAAAATCTAGTCTGCCAGCTGCGACTAAATCAAGTGGTGCAACCCCAGACTCAATTCGTTCAGGCCAAGCTAAGGCATTTGCAATTGGCGTTCGCATATCGGGATTACCCAT
>JBFIJJ010000310.1:0-1816 GCA_041600795.1 Methylophagaceae bacterium
CGTAAATGGTTTGTTTGAAGCAAACACTGAACAGGCTGGCGGCATTGAAGTTGTCCGTGGTCCTGGTAGTGCCTTATATGGTTCCAATGCGGTGCATGGATAGATCAAAGTGTTGTCTCGAGCACCTTCTTTAGAATTAGAACGTACCGATGATGTCTCTGTTGGGCCACATGATCTTTATAAATTTAAAGGCACAGTCAGTGATACGGTTGGTAATCAAGCGTATCGTTTCAGTCTGAATGGCACCACTGATGGCGGTTGGATTAGTGATTCTGGTTTTGACCAACAAAAAATGACCTTCCGTCATGATTATTATGCTGAGCGTGATACTTTTAAAACTGTATTTACAGCAGCCAACCTAAATCAAGAAACAGCGGGATACACTGAAGGTTTTGAAGCTTATAAAAATACTTCGTTATCAAAAATTAATGCTAATCCAGAAGCGTATCGTGATGCTAAATCAGCACGGTTATCTACACGCTGGGATCATGAGTTAACAGATTCATCTTATTTCAGTTTGACACCCTATGTGCGTCATACCGAAATGGAATTTTTGATGCATTTCTTGCCAGGAACACCTGTTGAAAAAAACGACCATCAGAGTGCAGGTTTATTAGCAGCCTATTACAAAGATCTTGAGGGCGGTCATAAGGTCATTGTCGGAACCGATTTTGAATATACTCAAGGCTCATTGTCTGAAGTACAAACAGGTCCAAATGTAGGGCCTAAATATATTACTGGCACACACTATGATTATGATGTTGATGCAACAGTGATTGCACCATATATCCACACCGAGTGGCAAGTAGCAGAAAAAACCCGTGTTACCGCTGGTGCACGTTATGAACATACGCGGTATGAGTATGACAACAAAACGGCAGATGGAATGTTTGGTACATTATTCTACCGTCCAGCCGACAGTGACGACACATTTAATAACTTTAGTCCAAAGTTAGGTTTGGTTCAGTCTTTAACTGAGGATACCAGCGCGTTTATTAACTTAGCTCGAGGTAATCGTGCACCACAGACGACGGATTTGTATCGTAGAAGATTGGCAACAAATACTGAAAGAGCTGATTCAGAGACTATTGATAGTCTTGAAATTGGTGTAAGGAAAGTGGGTAGCGGCTTCCAATACGAAGTATCTGGTTTTGCGATGAAGAAAAAAGATTATTTCTTCCGTGATTCTAGCAATGTTGATGTTCCAGATGGCAAAACACGTCATTATGGTATTGAAATAGGTACATTTATGCCTTTTGCAGAGCAATTTGATATTGCTGCTAACTTCACCTATGCCATTCATGAATATGACTTTAATAATGCAGCAAATGGTATTGTTGACGGCAATGATATGGATACGGCTCCACGTCATTTGGGTAATGTTCGTTTAGGCTGGAATTTTATGCCAAAAAGTCGTGCTGAATTAGAATGGGTTCATGTCGGTCGTTACTACACAGATGAAGCAAACGAGCATACTTATGACGGGCACGATATTTTTAACTTGAGGGCAACACATCAAGTTTCATCTCAATTGACAGTTTATGGTCGAATTTCGAACTTGCTTAATACTGAATATGCGGAACGTGCTGATTACAGTACATTTGGTGGTGATCGTTACTTCGTAGGCGAAGAACGTGGTTTACATGTTGGTGCGAGCTACTCATTTTAAATAAAACTGAGTTATTCGATAATAAAAAAAGCGGCTGAAAAGCCGCTTTTTTGTTTGTAATAAGAACAGATTAGTCTAACGATTACCCGACTTTTGCTCTTCAAGTCGTCGTAAAAACTCACGCATAATATCGTCATATAAGGCAAC
>JBFIJJ010000311.1:0-1779 GCA_041600795.1 Methylophagaceae bacterium
GACTGGGTTCAGAATTATAAAAAGACCTAATATTTCCCTTGTTTTATAGCGTTTTTTTAGCTCTGATCATGTGTCTTTTGAATGGTCTGAGCAAGCTCTAGTTCAACTTGTTCATCAACCTTAACCTCATCATCGTCAACCAATCCAGCATTAGGATTTGTATAAATAGCTAAATCTAACTTGTCTTCACTTTTAGCGACGACCGTTGATACCATTGCATCACCAGATACGTTAACTGCTGTTCGAATCATATCCATTAGTCGGTCGACACCTAACACTAAGCCAATCCCTTCAACAGGTAAGCCTACTTGTGTAAACACCATTGATAACATCACCAAACCAACACCTGGTACACCAGCAGTGCCAATTGATGCTAACACTGACATTAAAATTACGGTTAAATAACCTACGATTCCTAATTCAACACCATAGATATTGGCAATGAACACGGTGGCGACACCTTGCATTATTGCAGTACCGTCCATGTTAATTGTGGCACCTAAGGGCACAGTGAATGAAGCGATGGAGTTGTTGACACCTAAGCGGTTTGTGACGGTTTTAAGCGTAACAGGGATGGTGGCATTTGAACTTGCTGTACTAAAGGCAAACACCTGTGTGGTTCGCATTTTTTTGATGAAAGTTATAGGGTTTAAGCCAGAAAGTAGCTTAAATATAAGCATCAATGTACCAAAAAGATGAAGCAGTAATGCAGCAACTAACACAGCAACATAAGCAGCAAGTTGGCTCAGCAGTTCTAAGCCTAACTCTGCTATTGATTTTGCGATCAGTGCAAATACAGCATACGGTGCGGCTAGCATTACAATGGTCACCATTTTCATCATGACTTCATCAGCAATTTCAGCGAGTTCAATAATGGGTTTAGCTTTGCGACCAACCATAATAAGGCTGACACCGGTAATTATCGCAAAGAAAATAAGCGGCAACATATCGCCATTGGCCATCGTTTTTATTGGATTGGTGGGAATCAGATTGATAAAGACATCAGTTAAAGGCGGGGCTGATTGAGCCATGAATTGAGTAACAGACTCTAAATTCATACCTTGGCCGATAGCAAACGTTGATGCCAGAAAAATGGCAAGTGTAATTGCTAGTGCAGTGGTCGCTAGATATAACACAAATGATTTTGTGCCAATACGACCAAGTGTTTTGAGATGACCGATACTACATACACCACATAGCAATGAGAAAAATACCAGTGGTACGACCAGCATTTTTAAGGCATTGATAAACATTTTACCGACAATAAAAAAGGCACCATCGACAATATAGGTCTTCACAAAACTACCGTCAGATTGTAGGCCAGTTAAGTTGAAGACGAGACCAACTAGAATGCCGGAAAACATTCCTATTAACACTTTTGTAGTGAGACTTAGTTTTTTTGGTTGATTAGTCAAACTCGCTCCGCTCCTCATGTTAGTTTCTAACTAGCGTTTGAAATTGACAACAGTGTAACGTGCTTTTGCACTCAATTTATAGCTTATAAGGCTTTACTTCTAATAATCGCTGATATCAATAGAATATGGTCTATGGAATTTGTTTATATAAATCTGTGGAAATAGCTAAAATTTTGTTTGATTGAAATAAAAACTGCCAGCGACGCCCACCTTTTTGTTGCCATAAAATAGTGGCTCTAATGCCAGCAAGCAATAGTGCACGGATACGATTGACATTATCAGGTTGTTGTAAAAAATTAGGATCGCCGTGGACATGAATCCGTGGTGATAACTCACTGATTGTTCGATGATAGATATTAGCAAA
>JBFIJJ010000312.1:0-1762 GCA_041600795.1 Methylophagaceae bacterium
ATGATGTTGATCCGGCATCATTAAATTTCCGAACTGGTGATCGTTATGCGACATCGGTAAAAGCGCGAAGTAATCAACAGATCGTGTTTTTAGATACAACGGGTCGAAGTTATTCACTGCCAGCACATACCTTGCCGTCAGCACGTGGGCAAGGTGAACCATTAAGCGGTCGCTTACAAGCACCGGCGGATGCACGCTTCATAGCTGTGTTGGCAGGAGAGCTTGATCAACCATTATTGTTATCTAACACCGCTGGCTATGGTTTTGTGACAACCTTAGATAATCTGTTAGCCAAAAATAAAGCAGGTAAAGCCTTATTTAACCTGCCCGATGGCGCCCAAATTTTAACGCCGTTATGGATAGACAATATTGAAACAGATAGTCTTGCAGTGACAGCGGGTGATGGTCGTTTATTAGTGTGTGCTGCCAGCGAAGTGCCTGTTATGAATAAAGGTAAAGGTGTTCGATTAATTAATATTCCACAAGCGCGATTTAGTGCAGGACAAGAATGGTTACACTCAGTGACATTAGTGCCTCAAGATCGGAGTATTACGTTATATGCAGGTAAACGTCATTTGACACTTAAACCCGCTGATCTTGCACACTACAATGGCGAGCGAGGTAAGCGTGGTCATAAATTACCTCGTGGATTACAAAAAGTAACAGCAGTTGAATTAGCCGAGTAATTACAACAGGGTAATTTCATTAGCTGAGTTGTATAATAAGCAGACCATGTCGCAAAACATAACAGATAGAAAAACCATTTCAGCAGTTATGTTGCAGCAGGAAAGTACTCATCCATGGGGTGATAGTGTTTGGACATTAGCTGGATTGATCCCTGGGTTATCACAAACAGAGTTAAGCCAACTTGAGTCAACAGGTACTTTACATTACTGGCCTAATCTAGAACTTCAATTGCATGTATTGCATTGTGAGGCCTATTATCAAAACCTGATGTCTGCAAACCCTCAAGTGTATTTAATCAGCCAACAAGATAATGGTAATACACCGTCGCCCTTATTAGTGACAGTCGATTTTGATGAGGCTGCATCCTACATGGAAACGGGGGCACAAGTATTTTATAGTGCCTTACCCTCAGCGTTAATATCGTGGTTAGAAGCGTTTGTTTTGACGCATTATCAACCAGAGAAACCTAAAAAACGTCAGCGGAAAAAATGGCATGATGATGGTGAAAACGCATGACAAAATCTGAGGACAACGAAGGATTTATATCACGTTGGTCACGGCGAAAATTAGATGATGACGCTAACACTGAACCTAGTGTAGTGTCAGAATTGCCAGATGATACTGATAAAGACTTATCTCAAGCGGATGCAACGAAGCCGCCGATAACTGATGAAGAGTTACCGATATGGCAGCAAAAAGATGTCGATCCCAAGGTCAAAATAACGGCGCTCCGTGATTTATTTCATACAGCTGAATTTAACCAACGAGATGGTCTTAATGATTATGACCATGACTATACGAAACAGCGTAAATTAGGTGATATCGTCACATCACAAATGAAGCGCATGATTAAACTGGCACAACAAAAAAACGAACTGGAATCAGAGCACTTGCCTGAAACAAAAAATACGCCAAGCTTGCCAGCTCAAGCAGAAAATACAGAAATACCTACAGATAATAATGAGGATGACAAGAGTGCATAACTCAATACAACAATTAGGCGTGATCGATATTATGCCAATTGATTTAGTTGAATTTAATTCAAGCGGCAGATTATTGATCCTTGGCACTCAAG
>JBFIJJ010000313.1:0-1759 GCA_041600795.1 Methylophagaceae bacterium
AGCATCTTCGGTCAACTGTAAACATAAATGACTAACCTTAATCACCTCTGCTTTATAAGTGCCATTTTGTAACCTCAGAAACCTCTTCCATCTGGCTTTGATACCTTTATGAACACCAAGCTCATTATTTATATGTTGCCTGTATTCAACTGTATAAAGAGAAGATATTGTCCAATTTCTTCCATATGATCGGCATATAGCATACATCAACCAATCATGAGCGAATATCTGATCAACTCTATTTGTTGGCTCATTCAATAGCAATTTCGCCTGTTGAACCAACCATGGTGTCATTAAGAATGTGCACCCTGGTCCAGAACATTCAAATAGAAAGTCAAGTTTCGTTTGAGCGTTTGCCTTATTAACTAAAGACCTCCTCCCATCTTCCCAGAATGCGATAACATTAGACGATACACCATCTGAATTACAGTCATGAGCAATTTTTGCAAGGTCAGAAAGTTTGCTGGCAAGCCAAATATCATCCTGGTCTGCGAATGCAATATAATCGAAATCGCTTATATCTACTTCACTTATCAAACGATAAAAGTTTTTTGAAGCACAACTAAACTTTTCATATGAAGGTAATAGCGTTAGACGACTATCTTTGTTTGCATAACGCTCCAACAACTCACGTGTACCATCTGTAGACAAGTCATCAGAAACAACAACCTGTAAATCCACATCTCGTTGATTTAAAATACTTTCAATTTGTTCAGGTAACCATTGAATGCCATTGAATGTAGCGAGTAAAACGATAATTTTAGGCTTTTGCATTTTTATTTTTTATTATAGTTTAAATAATTGTAGTTAATTTATTTGGAGGTCCACTTCCCTAATTGCCTATCATAAATCTTAACCACTTTTGCTGGCACACCAACAGCTATCGAATCAATCGGTATATTGTGCGTTACAACTGATCCAGCACCAATAACAGCACCTCTGCCTATAGTTACACCGGGCAAAATACAAACACCCTCTCCTAACCATACTTTATCCTCGATAACTACTGGTGATGAAATTAGAGGCCTATCTATTGGAGGTATGTCTGGATTAGATAACTTATTATAATTATCGTATTGGCCGTGGTTATGATCACTAATGAATACCCTACTCGCAATCAATACATCATCCCCAATGCGTATCGACTCAACTGCTCCGATATGTACGTAATCATTGATTTGCACCCGATCCCCGATGACTATAATTTTATCATTATCATTATTATTATTATTAGTATTGCTGAATGCGTCTAATCTTGTTCCTACTCCAGTTGTAAAACCCTCCCCCCAGGAGATTGATTTTCTCCCACGAATATAAAAAGGTTTTCGAATTAACCGTGCAGGACGATAAAATAATTTTGTCAAAACCCAGCAAATTACAATCCTTATAAGTCCAATAAAACCATAATTTTGAAACAAGTTATGCATATAAACTTTCCTAAAAGTTTAGCTCCAATGGTGTTTAGAGTTCATTAGTAGATCATTAAATGCTAGGAAGTCGGTAACAAGTGATGTAAGCTAAGGCGTTAACTAACAAATATAAAAGCTTAGATAGCATTACTCCAACAGGGCCGAGCTTTTCAAAACCTTTAACCAAATAGCCAACTAAACTAAGATATAAAGCACGGGTAGAGTTCTGTCCAAATTTAATTCTCTCAAAAGCAGCCAACTCAACTATTCTTGCGGCTCTAACTGTCATAGATTTATTATCCCCATGTAAACGATAACCAGCAATGGGCTTTGTTAGTTCTAACCATGAA
>JBFIJJ010000314.1:0-1692 GCA_041600795.1 Methylophagaceae bacterium
AACCAATGGCTAAAAAAAGCGGTCTTGCTTTCATTCCGTTTAAATGACAACAAAATCATGCCTGGCGGCGAAACAAACTACTTTGATAAAGTCGATCCTAAATTTGCTAGTTTCAGTGAAGCAGACTTTAACACTGCTGGCGTGCGTGTTGTGCCACCAGCGATGGCGCGTCGAGGTTCTTATGTTGCGCCAGGCGTAGTATTAATGCCTTCTTACGTTAACATTGGTGCCTATGTTGATTCAGGCACAATGGTTGATACATGGGCGACCGTTGGTTCATGTGCACAGATCGGTAAAAATGTTCACCTTTCTGGTGGTGTTGGTATCGGTGGTGTATTAGAACCATTACAAGCTGGCCCAACTATCATTGAAGACAACTGTTTCATTGGCGCTCGTTCAGAAGTTGTTGAAGGTGTGATTGTCGAAGAAGGTTCAGTTATTTCAATGGGCGTATACATTGGTCAAAGTACAAAAATCTTCAACCGTATGACAGGTGAAGTAACTTACGGCCGTATTCCTGCCGGTTCTGTTGTTGTATCGGGTAACTTGCCTTCTAAAGATGGTACATACAGCCTTTACTGTGCTGTTATCGTCAAACAAGTTGATGCTAAAACACTGGGTAAAGTAGGCATTAACGAGTTATTACGTGATATCTAATCATTCATGATTATTTACGGTATCAAAAACTGCGATACAGTCAAAAAAGCATGCCGTTGGCTTGATAACAACGGCATTGCTTTTGATTTTCATGATTTTCGTGTCGATGGTTTAGATGAAAGCATGATCAATATCTGGTTACAAACCGTCACATGGCAAGATCTACTTAACCGAAAAAGTACAACATGGCGCCAAGTCGATCCCGCACAACGTGATGCGCTAAATACAGACAGTGCCATTCAACTGATGCTAACGTCACCAACCATTATCAAACGCCCTGTACTCGTAAATGGTGATAAGATCATTATCGGTTTTAATGAACAGAACTACATAACGTTATTAAAATGACAATAAACGTAATTCGCTTGATTGTGCTTTGTTTTGTCTTATCTAGTCCGTGCCGGTCATATGCGGAAGAGAATTGGTATGACTACGATCATCTCTATATTCAAGGTGGCACGTATACCCATTACAGCTCAAGTCCCGAGCATGATGGGCCTAATATTTTAGCTAGTGTCGAGGCTGTCAAAGAGAGTAACTGGCTAGCTGGTCTCGCTTTATTTGATAACTCTTTCGGACAATTTTCCCAGTATTTATATCTGGGTAAACAATGGGATTACCAAGGCAGTTTAGATGGTTTTCATACTAAACTTACTGCTGGATTAATCCACGGTTACCGAGGCGAATATAAAGATAAAATAGCGTTCAATTCACGTGGTGTGGCTCCAGCTATTATTCCAAGTATTGGCTATAAAAAAGGTCGATATGGCGCAGATGTGATCTTGCTCGGATTCGCAGGCATTCTGTTTACTGTTGGCACTGATTTATAAAAATTATTTGGAAAAACCATGTCCGATACACTTGATTTAACTATCGACTTAATTAAGCGAGCAAGCATTACACCGGAAGATCACGGTTGTCAGCAACTGTTAGCCGAAAGGTTATCAGCAATTGGCTTTACTATTGAACACCTTCGTTTTGGTGACACCGATAACATATGGGCAAGAAAAGGCAGTGACGGTCCTGTTTTAGCTT
>JBFIJJ010000315.1:0-1648 GCA_041600795.1 Methylophagaceae bacterium
GTCCATAGTGGTGAGTTGGCTGGCATGAAATGCTACTAAAGTGATGAGTGCAGTTTTAAAAACATTGTCATTAAATGCCCCAAGAAACTGGGTCATGAATAATGGTCGATAACGACGTTGTTGCAAAAGTTGAAACTGGCTGCTCATATTAATTATCTCTGTTAAGGTAAGAGTCTTTTAAGCCATCGATTTCGATACTCAAACAGATTGCTGCTGGCATGTTCAGCATTTTCTACCCATTCTACTTTTACCTTACCTTTAGCTTTCTTTACGAGCATGCGCGCACGTTCAGGTAAGATAAGCCTATCCTTTAAGCCGTGAATCAGATAGATGGGCTGCTGTATTTTATTCACCCACTCTTCTGTTTGCAGTGGGTATCTGATTAATAACTTCACTGGCAGAAAGCTAGAATAACGATCTAGCGCCACATTCGTCATTGCATCATATGCAGCTACAAGATAAACGGGATTTTGTGTATGCCTAGAGGCTACAGACAGCGCTAATCCAGTACCGAGTGAGTAGCCAAATAGATAAATATTGTTAGGCTTTTCTTTCGTTGTCAGCCATTGATATGCAGTTTCTGCATCGGATAACAGCATGTCCTGACTAAACCAACAATCAGTTGAACGACCATAGCCAGGATAGTCCCATGCCATTAAGTCGTAGCCAAGTTGATGAAACGCGTGCACATAATCATCAATGCTAGATATCGTTTCACCGTTTCCATGAAACATCATGAGTGTGCCTTTGGCACCAGGGTGACGCCAAATAGCAACGTGTAACTTGCCACAGCTACCATTGATTAGTGCTTGCTCGCTTTTTTCACCTTCTGGATGCCAATTCTGAGCTACTGATGGTGTGACATGTTTAGGGAACAATAACCTTTTCTGCATGAAATATAAAATGCTGCAAGTTAGCAAATACGCTAATAAACAATAGCCTAATATTTTCTTTATATGGTGGAAAATCATATTTATCGTTTTGTACTAACTACCCTTCTGATTTGCTCTTAATAGCGAGTAGGCCATGCTTGCCAATGCAATCACCCCGATAAACAACCCAGCCCACAACCATATGCGCTTATTATTTTTTGGTGTTTCCCATGAGCTGTTTTGTTGGTTGCTTGATAGGAGTGTTAAAGAGGAAAATGGCAGTTTAGATAACCGTAGTTTGTCATATGGACGCATTAAATCATTAATATTCATCAGGTTAGTTGTTTTAGTGTCCTCTCCAATTAGCAATTGGTAGGGTGCTAATCCGCGTGCATTCCAGATTAATGTGTCAGGCAGCCATCCAAGGCTCAATTTAGGATTTTCGTGTCCAATACCACCATTTTTTATATCAAAGCTAAGACGCCAATAGCGCGAAGCGGTTTTTGTAATTTGTACAGGCTTATTTGTATAGTATTTACCATCCTTTTTTAGTCGATATACAGGAGCATTTTTGATATGACTCCAAGGCTGATTAGTATTGTTGCGAACATGAATGCTTACATTGGTAATGGTGTTTTGTTGCGGCAGTTGAATATTTAAATAACGGGCTGGATAACGACCATCAGACTCAAATTCGATATGAACAGATTTATCCGTCTGTTCTCTATGCATCAAAGTAATGTCCTGCCAGGCAATCGGTAATTCAGTTTCTTCTA